>CAYGBB010000183.1:0-4672 GCA_964347985.1 uncultured Moraxellaceae bacterium | reverse complement strand
ATTACCATCATCCCGAACTGCAACAGAAACTGGCGGGCGAATATGTGCTGGGCACGCTGCATGGTGGTGCCCGCAGGCGCTTTGAACAATTGCTGGTATCCGATCGTGCACTGCAACAACAGGTACTGATCTGGGAACGCCGACTCTCTCCATGGCTGTACGCGGTGTCGCCCGAAGTCGTGCCCGAGCGGGTATGGGTTCGCATCCAGGAACGACTGGGCCAACGTCCGGCCTTGGTCACCAATACAGGAACGGAAGCCTCCGGGTTCTGGCGTTGGCTGGGCTTTGGCAGCACGGCTGTCGCGGCAGCCCTGGCCGCCATTCTGGTGCTGCGCCCGGCGGCAACGCCGCCGGCTCCAGTGACAAGTACTGATCTTGCCGTGCTGAGCACGGACAAGGCCGAGCCGGTCTGGATTGTGCGCCAGAAAGGTAACGACGTGCTGGAGCTTTCCGGGCTGAGCCAGGTCACGGTGCCCGGTGACCGCGACCTGGAGTTATGGTCCATTCCTGATGGCGGCGCACCGTTGTCGTTGGGCGTCATCAAGCGCACCAGTGCCACGCAGGCAGAACTCCGGCTGAGTTCTGCCGGCAGACAGCGCCTGGCTTCCGGCGCCTTGCTGGCAATCAGTCTGGAACCGGTGGGCGGCTCACCAACCGGTGCGCCGACCGGACCGGTCCTGTACACCGGCAAACTGCATGGCTGAGCATCCACAGGCATGAAAAAGGCCGGCAATAATTGCCGGCCTTTTTTTGACACCCGCCAGATGCGAAAGATACGAAGCGGGTATGCCGCACTCAGGCAATCTTGCGCAGCCCCATGGTCAGGCCCTGCTTCAGCACCTGACGCACCACCGGACCCACCACGGGCAGCGGCGACTCGAACGTGATGCTCCACTGCACACGCGAGCCGCTGGCGGTTTTGGTGAAGGTCAGACGGCCATGATGGTTTTTCAGGGGGCCGCCACCACGGGTGATTTCATAGTCGATGGACTGGTTCTGCACCACGCCCACCACGGTTTCTTCCACGGCCAGCGGAGCAAAGCCCATGCTGCGCACGGAGCCGACACCGTTCACATCGCCCTGGCCATCACGCACGCGCTTGACCGGAATCCCGAACACTTTCGTCAGGTTGTTGTGGTCCGCCAGATAGGCAAACACTTCTTCCACCGGCTTGCGGAATTCCTGCACGACATCAATGCGTTGCTGGGACATGACTTTTCTCTCGGCTGAATTGGACAGGCCCGGATGCTAACGGGGCCATCCCCGCCCTGACAAGGCGTCAAAAGGCCATTCATCCGGCATTTCAGGGCAGCTTGCCCGCTGACTTGAAGTCAGTTTTTTCACGGCTCCCAACCCCTTGCCGAGGGCGCCAGAAGCCTGCACAAATACTTACTTTAAATGATATTTATTGACATCAAGTGTAATATTACACTAAAAGTCGATTCCAGATTATCAATGTCCAGCCCGGTGGCGCGTCATGAAGCCCAACCCCCGCTCCCTCATCCTCAACCTGCTGCTGGCCGCAGAAGGCGATCCGCTGTCTGCGCGCGATGCCATCAACGGTTGCTCCCTGTTCGGCATCCGCGAGAACAGCGTGCGGGTGACACTGGTGCGGCTGGCCGCTGCCGGCCTGATCGAGGCAGCCGGCCGTGGCGCCTACCGGCTTGGCCCCAATGCGACCGGACTCGCCGCCGAAGTCGCCACCTGGCGCACCGCCGAAGCACGGTTGTGCGACTGGAGTGGCCACTGGATTGTGGTGCCGGTTGGCGCCCTCGGACGCAGCGACCGGGTGGCCCTGCGCGCCCGTGACCGCGCGCTGGCCCTGCTCGGCCTGCGTGAACTGGACCGTGGCCTGTTTGTGCGGCCGGACAATCTGGTCGGGGGAGTTGGCACGGCGCGGGAGCGCCTCTACAAACTGGGGCTGGAGCGTGAAGCAGCGGTGTTTGTCGCCAGCGGCTTTGATGAGGCCCGCGAACAACGAGCCCGAAGCCTCTGGAATGGCGAGCAGCTCTCACGCAATTACTGCGACATGCGGGCGCGACTGGAAGAGTGGCTGGCCCGCGCCGATGAACTCGAACCGGAAGTAGCCGCCCGCGAATCCTTCCTGCTCGGCAACGAGGCCATCCGCCAGCTGGTCTTCGATCCGCTGTTGCCGGCGCCCCTGGTCGATACCGAAGCCCGCCGTGCCTTTACCGAGACCGTGCACCGGTTTGACCGCGCCGGCCACGTGATCTGGCAACAGTTGCGCCTGCTGCCGGCGGCTTCAACATCCGCCACCCACCCCGTCACGCATTGATCACGATTACGTTGCCGCATCAATTGCAGCAGAGGTTGCCCATGAGCCCGACCATCACCCTTCCCGAATCGGCAACGCCAGTCGAGATGCCCGCCGAAACCCGGCGCAAGGTCACCGACATTTTTACGCGCGACGAAATAAAAATGCTCACCGAGCGCTCGGACCTGACGGGTTTTGTCAGCATAGGTTTTACCTGGGGCGTAATTTTCACCACGCTGGCCATGCTGGCCTGGGCGGCACAACAATCATTGATAGTGGCGATCCCGCTGTTTGTGGTCGGCATCACCATTCTTGGCGGGCGTCACCTCGCCCTCGCCATCCTGATGCACGAGGCCTCGCACGGCACCCTGTTCAAAACGAAATGGCTGAACGATACGTTTGCCGACTGGGTCTGCGCCAAACCGATCTGGAATGATGTGCAGAAATACAAGGTGCACCACTTTGCCCACCACACCCGAACCGGCCAGGATGGCGACACCGATCTGACACTGGTGGCGGGCCTGCCGTGTTCGCGCGCGTCGTTGTGGCGCAAGTTTGCGCGCGACCTTTCCGGCTACACCGGACTCAAGTTCCTGCTCGGCCGCCTGCTGATGGACACCGGTGTCATCCAGTGGACGGTGTCCAACGACATCCGGAAACTGCCGCAGGAAGGCCGGCGCTGGCATGACTACCTGCGTGATCTCGTGCGCAATGGCTGGCGCACCGGCCTCGTGCATCTGGTGCTGATCGGCATGGCCGTGGCTGTCGGTCATGGCTGGCTGTATGGCGTATTCGTGCTGACCTACATCACGCCGTTTCCACTCATCCTGCGTATCCGCTCCATGGCCGAGCATGCCTGCACCGAACAGAGTACCGACATGTTCCGCAATACCCGCAGCACACGCGCCGGCCTGCTTGCACGCATGACGGTGGCACCGCATCGGGTGAACTATCACATCGAGCACCACGTCATGGCCTCGGTGCCGTTCCGGAAACTGCCGCTCATGCACCGGATGCTGCGCGACCGCGGCGCCCTGCCGCCAGCACCGGGCTATATTGAGGTGCTCGAGATCGTATCAGGACGACAGAAACAGACGAGCGCCTGACATGGCCAGCACGATGCAAGCCGGATATTGCCGCATTGATCCTGCCAACGTTTTACGCGGAGAAACATCATGAACCTTCCCGGTGATCCGAACCGGCCTTTCCTCGCCGACACGCACGAGGTGTTCAACGTCTCGAGCGAGCTGGCCGATTACAACATGTACCTGCAGGACACGGCATTGCAGGAGGCGGTGCAGCGGGAAGGTGCGGGCGCCGCGCACGACGCCCTCACGCGCTTCGGCGCCCTTACCGGTTCGGCGGAGTATCTCGAACTCGGCGTGCAGGCCAACAAATACCTGCCGGAACTCGACACCCACGACCGCTTCGGCAACCGCATCGATCTGGTGAAGTTTCATCCCGCCTACCACACCCTGATGCGCACAGCGATCGAGCACGGCATTCACTCTTCACACTGGACGCATCCCGGTCCCGGCGCGCAGGTGGCACGTGCGGCGCACTTTTACCTGCAATCACAGGTCGAGGCCGGCCACGGCTGCCCGATCACCATGACCTCGGCCACCATTCCCTCGCTGCGCACCACCCCTGCACTCGCCGCCTTGTGGGAACCGAAAATCACCGCCCGTGTGTATGACCCGCGCAATGTGCCCGACAGTCAGAAACAGGGCCTGACCATCGGCATGGCGATGACCGAAAAGCAGGGCGGTTCCGATGTGCGCGCCAATACCACGCACGCGTATCCGGTGGGTGCACCCGGCCCCGGCGAAGCGTATGAACTGGTCGGCCACAAGTATTTTGTGTCGGCCCCCATGTGTGATGCGTTTCTGGTGCTGGCACAAACAACCGGCGGACTGTCGTGCTTCCTGCTGCCGCGCTGGCGTCCGGATGGCAGCAAGAATCCGCTGCAGGTGCTGCGCCTGAAACGCAAGATGGGCAACGCCTCCAATGCCTCCAGTGAAACGGAGTTGCGCGGTGCGCTGGCGTGGATGGTCGGTGAAGAAGGCCGCGGCGTGCGCACCATTATCGAGATGGTATCGATGACCCGTTTCGACTGCATGATCGGTTCGTCGGCCGGCCAGCGCATGGCAACATCGCTGGCGCTGCACCACTGTTCGATCCGCTCGGCGTTCGGCAAGGTCCTGAACCAGCAACCGCTGATGCAGAACGTGCTGGCCGATCTTGTACTCGAGAACGAAGGTTCGCTTGCCCTCACCATGCGCGTGGCGCGGGCCATGGACCACCGTGCCGACGAGCACGAAGACCTGTTCACCCGCATTGCCACGCCGGTGGGCAAATACTGGATTTGCAAACGCACACCACAGCATGCGTATGAAT
>CAYGBB010000182.1:0-4699 GCA_964347985.1 uncultured Moraxellaceae bacterium | reverse complement strand
GCTTTACGGTCATCGTGATGCTGGTGTTGCTGGCACTGGCCTTCGATTTCATGAACGGCTTTCACGATGCCGCCAACTCGATTGCCACCGTGGTCTCGACCGGCGTACTGAAGCCGCAGACGGCGGTGGTGTTTGCCGCTGTTTTCAATTTTGTGGCGTATTTCCTGTTTCCGCTGAAAGTGGCGGCAACCATCGGCAAGGGCACGATTGATCCGGGTATTGTTGATCACTATGTGATTTTTGGTGCCTTGTGTGGTGCCATATCCTGGAACTTCATCACCTGGTATTTCGGTATTCCGTCCAGTTCCTCGCACGCCCTGATCGGTGGCCTGGTGGGGGCAGGAATGGCGAAGGCCGGTTCCGGTGCCGTGATTGGTTCGGGCCTGATCAAGATTGTGGCGTTCATCCTGCTGTCGCCGGCGCTGGGTTTCCTGTTCGGCTCGTTGCTGATGGTGGCGGTGGGGTGGATATTTTTCCGCATCAGTCCCAGTCGCGTGGACAAATACTTCAGGCGATTGCAACTGGTCTCCGCAGCGCTGTACAGCCTTGGCCATGGCGGTAACGATGCGCAGAAAACGGCCGGTATCATCTGGATGCTGCTGATTGCCGCCACCATTGCCAATCCGCAGGTGATGCCGCACTGGATGCAGGCTCATCCGGATCATCTGCCCAGCTGGATTGTGGTGGCCTGCTACATCACCATCGGTCTGGGCACCATGTTTGGTGGCTGGCGCATCGTGAAAACCATGGGCCAGAAAATCACCAAGCTGAAGCCGGTGGGTGGCTTCTGTGCCGAAACCGGTGGTGCCATGACGCTGTTCATGGCCACGGCGATGGGCGTGCCGGTGTCGACCACGCACACCATCACCGGTGCCATTGTCGGCGTGGGGGCCACCAACAAGCTCTCCGCCGTTCGCTGGGGTGTTGCCGGAGGTATCGTCTGGGCCTGGGTGCTGACCATTCCCGCCAGTGCGCTGATTGCGGCGATTTCCTGGTGGGTGGGGACGCTCATCATGTAAGGCGTGCGGGAACCTGCGTACAAGAAAAGGCCACCGTTGCGGTGGCCTTTTTCATGGCTGTGTTTCTTGCAGGGCAGATCAGAAACCGAGCAGGCGGTCGACGCCGAGCAGTGTGGCGACACCGAGCAGGGCAAACACGACGGCCACAATGCCGTGAATGAGATTGAGCGGCAGCTTGTGGGCAATGCGGTCGCCCAGCAGCACGGCGGGCACATTCGCAATCATCATGCCCAGTGTGGTGCCAGCGACCACGGCAATGAAGGCGTGGTACTGCGCGGCCAGTGCGACGGTGGCAATCTGCGTCTTGTCACCCATTTCGGCCATGAAGAAGGCCAGCACCGTGGTGGTGAAAACGCCGAAGTGGGCGAGTTCGGTGTCGTCATCATCCAGCTTGTCCGGCACCATGATCCAGGCGGCCATGGCGATGAAGGAGATGCCGAGCACCCAGCGCATGATGTCGGGCGCGACCAGCGAGGTGATCCACGCGCCCAGCGCACCGGCACCGGCGTGATTGGCGATGGTGGCAACCAGGATGCCGAGGATGATGGGGACGGGCTTGCGGAATTTCGCGGCCAGGACAAAGGCCAGCAGCTGGGTCTTGTCGCCGATTTCGGCCAGGGCAACGATGCCCGTCGAGATAAGGAATGCTTCCAAAGTGAACTCCTGGCCGGAATTGATACCAATGACCATACCGCCTTTCCGGCCACACCGAAGGCAATATGGTCAATGGTCTTGCCAGGTTCAGGAAACTGCAGGCGCCATGGCCGTTCGGCCAAGTATGTTGACGCAAGCCCCTTCTGCCGTGGTTGCCATGGCGTGAAGGGCGGCTACTCCCCAATGACGGGCGTATCTTAACGACCGGAGCCGGACGCGTCCAGATTGCGCGGTCAGGGGGCCGTGTCCGGATGCGGGGCACTGTACACCGGGGCAAAGCCGCCGCCGGGGGTGCGGAAGTTGGTGGTCTGGCCCTGATACAGGCGGGCGGCCACCCATTGCACCTCGCCGTCGTAGGCATAGTTGCGCAGGTCGAACTTGAGCGTCTGGCCATCAGGATCGGCAGAAATGGTGCGTTCGCCCGGCGTTACCAGGGCCTGTGCCACATAGTCGCCTTGCAGGATTTCCTCCCAGACCCGCTTCGTCAGCTTGTCGCCACGGTAGGCGGCACGGCTGCCAAAACCGGCATTGGGTTTGAAAAACAGCTGGCGGCGTTGCTGCCACAAACGCTCGGCATGAGCGGCCTCTACCACTTCGGTGTGCGGAATGTTTTCCAGCAGAAGGGCCTGTGTGGCCGCCGGGACGCCAAGCGTCTGCAGGGTGGCTGCATCACTCAGCAAGGCGAGGTTGCGCTTGTCGGCATACAGGGCATGGGCCTGCGGATGCGGGGTAAGCGTGATGGCTTTTTGCAGGTAGGCTTCACGCAGCACGGCGTTGCCGGGCTCGGCCAGGGCAAAGTCGGTGAGGCGGTTGTAGACCAGGTCGATCACCGTATCACCATGACGAAGTTCGCCATCCTGCAGGGTCAGTTCTTCTGGTGCGACGATGCTGGCGTCAATGCCGTGGCGCTGGAACAGTTGCTGGAACAGCAGGAATTCCGGATACAGGTATTGCTGCGTGGGGGCTTCATCGACAATCGCGATGCGTCGCAGCGGGCGTTGATGGCCGTCGAGTTCCCACTCGCGGCGGAACATGGCCACGATTTTTTCTTCCAGTGCGTGCGCACTCGTCAGGGTGGGCAACATGTCGGCCACTTCGGGACAGCAGGCGAGTTGCGCACGGGCCAGTACGTCGTTGAGCATGGCACCGCCGGCATTGGTGTTGATTTCAATCAGGCCCAGCCGGTCATTGTTGGCGTGAAAGTCATAACCGAAAAAAACACCACGGGAGTGTCCGGGATGCTGCCGGGCGATTGCCGGTGCCTGCGCGAGCGTGAGCTCCCGCCATGCGGGCAGGGCTACCACTGACTCCACGGCACGTACCACTGCCGCCATGCGTTCGCGATGCTCGGCACTGATGAAAACCGGACGCGCCGCAAACAGGTAGGGGCAGCGCTCCTGTACCAGCGCAAACAGTCCCGGCTGTCCCAGTTCGGATTCAAGGGCGTGACGCAACGCCTGATCATCCAGGCTGATGCAGAAGCAGCCGCTGTTAAGGGCGCTGGTCACACGCATGGCGGGTTCCTGTGGGTGTGGAGGAGGGTGCACATGGTGGCTTCATGGGGGTGGGCGAGCACGGGATCAAGTGTCAGGTGGTCGCGGCCATTGCACAAGTGCGTCGTGTCAGCCATGAGGTGCCGATCATGCGATTCCGATCATGCGATGCCAGTCAGATAGTGATGGGCGCACCATGCAAAAGGCCACCCTTTTCAGGATGGCCTTTTGCCGTAGCAATCAGTACACGAGCAGCCTGTCAGTGCGGGCTGGCCGGACGCCGCGGACGCTGGTGGCCGTTGTCGGGCCTGCCGGCGGCGGGTTTCGGTGCCGGTGGCTTGTTGCTTGGGTTGTTGCTGTTGCCGCTAGCCGGTTTGCTTCTGCCGGCCGTATTGCCACTGGTTTTGGGCTTGTTGCCGCTGGGGGTGCCGGGCTTTCTGGGTGCTCCTGCCCGTGGCGGACGAGGCTCGCGTGCCTTGCGAATGGGTTCGGCTTTGGCATTCGGGTCCGGCTCAAAACCGGGAATGACCACCGACTCCAGTTTGCGCTTCATCAGCTTTTCAATGTCGGCGAGCAGCTTGAGTTCGTCGACACACACCAGTGATACCGCTTCGCCTTCGGAGCCGGCACGTCCGGTGCGGCCGATGCGGTGCACATAGTCTTCCGGCGTGTTCGGCAGTTCGTAATTCACTACGTGTGGCAGTGCATCGATATCAATGCCGCGCGCGGCAATGTCGGTGGCGACCAGCACACGCAACCTGCCGGCCTTGAATTCGCTGAGGGCACGTTCGCGGGCAGACTGGCTCTTGTTGCCATGAATCGGCAGGGCGCTGATGCCACTCTTGTCGAGTTGTTCGGCGAGACGGTTGGCGCCGTGCTTGGTGCGGGCAAACACCAGCACCTGTTCCCACTTGCCATCACGAATCAGTTTTTCCAGCAACTGGCGTTTTTTCTCGCGGTCCACCGGGTGCACGACTTGCGTGACCAGTTCGGCCGGCGCATTGCGGCGCGCGACTTCGATGTGCACCGGATCATTGAGGATGCCGGCCGCGAGTGTCTTGATCTCGTCGGAGAACGTGGCGGAGAACAGCAGGTTCTGGCGATCAGACGGCAGCAACGGCAGGATGCGGCGAATGTCGCGGATAAAACCCATGTCGAGCATGCGGTCGGCTTCGTCCAGGACCAGGGTGTCGATGCCGGACAGGTCGATGGTGCGCTGGCCGATGTGGTCGAGCAGGCGACCGGGGGTGGCCACCAGAATGTCCACGCGCCGGTTCAGCTTTTCCTTCTGCGGATTGATGTTGACGCCGCCGAAAATCACCATCGATTTTACGTCGAGGTATTTGCCATAAACGCGCACGCTTTCCTCTACCTGCGCGGCCAGTTCACGCGTGGGCGTCAGGATGAGGACGCGGATTTTGGCGCGGGCATTGGAGCGCGCAAAATCAATCAGCGAAATGCGCTGCAGCAGTGGCAGCGTGAAGCCGGCGGTCTTGCCGGTACCGGTCTGGGCGGCAGCGAGCAGGTCACGGC
>CAYGBB010000181.1:3323-4731 GCA_964347985.1 uncultured Moraxellaceae bacterium | reverse complement strand
GAATGAAGATGTATTGCGTGGGCTGCAGGGAGAGGCTGAGAACGAGCTACAGCGCGTGAAAGCGGCCCTTCAGCGTCTTGAGCTGGGGCAGTATGGGCAATGTACCCGCTGTGGGGCAAAAATCGCCCCTGCGCGCCTGGTGGCCTTGCCGCAGGCTGATACCTGTCAGGATTGTGCCGGCTTGTAGTCCGGCATGAGTCATTAAAAAGGCGCCTTTCGGCGCCTTTTTAATGACCGGCAGACAAGGGTATCAGCCACCGGTTATTTTACCTTCATGCCCGGAGCGGCACCTTCATCCGGTGACAGGATGAAAATATCCGATCCGCCGGGGCCGGCGGCCAGCACCATGCCTTCGGACATGCCGAACTTCATCTTGCGTGCAGCCAGATTGGCGACCATTACGGTCTGGCGACCAATCAGCTTTTCCGGCTCCGGATAGGCACTCTTGATGCCGGCAAAGACATTGCGTGTCTTCTCCTCACCAATATCCAGTGTCAGCTGCAACAGCTTGTCGGCACCTTCCACATGCTGGGCGTTGACGATGCGTGCCACGCGCAGATCCACCTTCATGAAATCATCAATGCTGATTTCGGCGGCCTTTTCTGTCACGGACTCAGGGGCTTTAACAGGCTTTGCAGCAACAACGGGGGCTTGTGTGGCCATCAGGTTTTCCTTTGATGCGTCGACGATGGCGTCCACCTTTTCCTTTTCGATACGGGTCATCAGGGGCTGGAACGCATTGATGGTGTGGTCCAGCAACAACGTCTCCCGCGAGTCCCAGGCAAAGCTGTCGATGTTGAGGAAGCTGGCGCTGGCGGCGCTGGTGGCGGGCAGGATCGGTGACAGATATACCATCAGCTGACGGAACAGGTTAATGCCGACCGAGCAGACATCCTGCACTTCTGCATCCTTGCCTTCCACCTTGGCCAGGGCCCAGGGTTTCTTTTCATCGATGTACTGGTTTGCGCGATCAGCCAGCGCCATGATTTCGCGGACGGCGCGGCCGAAATCACGGTTCTCGTAATGCTGGGCAATGCTTTCGCCAGCATCAATGAACTCGTTCAGCAGCACGGGTTCTGCGCAGCTGGCGGTGAGCCGGCCATCGAACTTCTTGTTGATGAAGCCGGCACATCGGCTGGCAATATTGACCACCTTGCCGACCAGATCCGAATTTACACGAGCGGTAAAGTCTTCGAGGCTGAGGTCAATGTCTTCCACGGTGCCGGAAAGCTTGGCCGCAAAGTAGTAGCGCAGGTATTCGGGATTCAGGCTGTCCAGATAGGTACGCGCCTTGATGAAAGTGCCGCGTGACTTGGACATCTTCTGACCATTCACGGTCAGGAAACCGTGGGCGCAGATTGCCGTCGGTTTGCGGAATCCGGCGCCTTCGAGCATGGCGGGCCAGAAC
>CAYGBB010000181.1:0-3313 GCA_964347985.1 uncultured Moraxellaceae bacterium | reverse complement strand
ATACACGATGTCCTTGCCGATGAAATGATACAGCTCGGTGGTGCTGTCTTCTTTCCAGAATTCGTCAAAGTTCAGTGCCGGATTCTTGCTGCACAGATTCTTGAAGCTGGCCATGTAGCCGATAGGTGCATCCAGCCAGACATAAAAATACTTGCCGGGGGCATCCGGGATTTCGAAGCCGAAGTAGGGCGCATCACGGGATATGTCCCAGTCATTCAGGCCGGCTTCAAACCACTCATCCAGCTTGTTGGATACTTCGGGCTGCAGTCGTCCGGACTTTTCACGGTCCTTCAGGAATTCGGCAAAGTCAGGCAACTTGAAGAAGTAATGAATCGACTCCTTCTCCACCGGGGTGGCTCCGGAAATGGTGGAGTAGGGATTCTTCAGTTCGGTGGCTGCGTAGGTGGCCCCGCAGACTTCACAGGAGTCGCCGTACTGGTCCTTGGCGTTGCACTTGGGGCAGTCACCCTTGATGAAACGGTCGGCCAGGAACATCTGTTTTTCCGGGTCGAACAGCTGGCGGACCGGGCGCGTGGCGATATGGCCGCCGTCACGGTTTTTCAGATAGATGAACGATGAGAACTCGCGGTTTTCGTCGGAATGCGTCGAGTGGTAATTATCAAAACGGATCAGGAAATCGGCAAAGTCGCGTTCGTGATCGGCCTTGACGTCGGCGATCTGCTGTTCCGGTGTTACTCCATTCTGTTCGGCCTTGAGCATGATGGCAGTGCCATGGGCATCGTCGGCACAGACGTAATGCACTTCATGGCCACGAGCCCGCTGGAAGCGGACCCAGATGTCGGTCTGGATGTACTCGACGAGGTGGCCCAGGTGGATGGGGCCATTGGCGTAAGGCAGGGCGCTGGTGACAAGGATGCGCCGCTGGGGTGTCTGAAGTTGGCTCATGGCTAGGACAAGGGTCGTAACTGGAAAGGCCGTAATCATACCGGAAAACAGATTGGAATCAGGGGAAAAACCGGAATAACTGCGTGGCTTTACCCGCCTGCATTTGCTGGCTCTGTTGCGGGTGTCCGGCTAGCATACGATCCCGATTGATTCTTCTGCTTCCGGATGACTGCCGTGACTGATCTTGCTGCTGTAAAAGCCTCCCTGGGACGTGTTCAGGACCCCCTGCTGCACCAGTCCCTGACGGACCTGGGCTGGCTGGAAAAGGTGGTGCTGGACGGTGATACCGTGCTGGTGGATCTGGTGCCGACTTATGCGGGGGCTGCGGAGGAATTGCGCCCATTGCTGCTGGAGGTGCTTGATGCCCTGGGTGTGGAGCAACTGGGCATGCGTGAGAAAGCAGTGATTCCGCGGGTAAAGCCGCAGGGTACGGTGCCGGCACTGGAACGGGTGAAGAACGTGATCGCCGTGTCTTCCGGCAAGGGCGGTGTGGGCAAGTCCACGACAGCGGTGAATCTGGCGCTGGCACTGGCGGCTGAGGGGGCCCGGGTGGGAATGCTGGATGCGGACATCTACGGGCCGAGTTTGCCCATGATGCTGGGCATTCCCACCGGTACCCGCCCTCAGGTAAAGGATGAGGCCTGGTTTGTGCCTGTCCAGGCACATGGCATTGAGGCCATGTCCATCGGCTTTCTGCTCGATGGTGATAACTCCCCCGTGGTCTGGCGCGGCCCCAAGGCAACCGGTGCCCTGATGCAGTTGCTGCAGCAGACGCTCTGGAGCGATCTGGATTTCCTGATTGTCGACATGCCGCCGGGCACTGGTGACATTGCGCTGACCCTGGCGCAGCGGGTCCCGGTAGCCGGTGCCGTGATTGTGACCACGCCTCAGGACATTGCCCTGCTGGATGCAAAGAAGGGCGTGGAGATGTTCCGCAAGGTGGAAATTCCGGTGCTGGGCGTGGTGGAGAACATGTCCCTGCACATCTGCTCGAACTGTGGCCATGCCGAACCGATCTTTGGCAGTGGTGGCGGCGAGCGGATTGCGCGGGACTACCAGACCGAGTTACTGGGCCAGATGCCACTGGATGCCCATATCCGTGAACAGGCAGACAGCGGCACGCCGACTGTAGTGGCAGCGCCGGACTCTGATCTGGCCAGCCGCTACCGGGCGATTGCCCGCAAGGTGGGGGCAGCAGTGGCGCAGGCCGCTCATCGTGACCCCAAGCGCATCAATATCGTTTTCGAGTAAAGGGGGTGGGGAGCCAAGTTCCTGCCCCGGTGGTATCATTGCCCGACTTTTTTCAGCCCTTTTACCAGTGACAGGGAAACCCGGATGAGCATCAAGGCAGACAAGTGGATACGCCGCATGGCGGAACAGCACGGCATGATCGAGCCCTACGAGCCCGGTCAGGTGCGTGAGGTGAATGGCCAGAAGATCATTTCCTATGGCGTTTCCAGCTATGGCTACGATGTGCGCTGCTCGAACGAGTTCAAGGTGTTTACCAACGTCTACTCGGCGACGGTGGACCCCAAGGCCTTTGATGAAAAGAGCTTTGTCGATATCCATTCCGACGTTTGCATCATTCCCCCGAACTCGTTTGCACTCGCCCGCACCGTTGAGTACTTCCGTATTCCACGCAGCGTGCTGACGATTTGCCTGGGCAAGTCCACCTACGCACGTTGCGGCATCATCGTTAACGTGACGCCGCTGGAGCCTGAGTGGGAGGGGCACGTGACACTGGAGTTCTCCAATACCACCAATTTGCCGGCCAAGATTTACGCCAATGAAGGCGTGGCGCAGATGCTGTTTTTTGAAAGCGATGAGATCTGCGAGACCTCGTACAAGGATCGTGGCGGCAAGTATCAGGGGCAGACCGGTGTTACGCTGCCACGCACCTGATTGGTTGCATGAATAAAAAAGGCCCGTTAAGGGCCTTTTTTTATTGGGCCGTGATTGGGGCCACAGTGGCAGCTTCTACTGCCTGAGCCAGGGCACCGGTGAACGCACTTAGCTGCAGTATGTACAACGCACCATCATCATTCTGGATTACCTTGGCAGGAATATAGTTCATGTCCTTTGCTAGCCAGAGAGTGGTGTGGCGTTCCGGATCGTCATGGATGCGCTTGATGCGTACCGTGTTGATCTTGCCATAGGGCGTTTCAATGACTTCCTCACCCTCAGCGATAAAGCTTTGTTCGCGCAGGCGTTTGGGGTCGGCGATGTAGTAGGACTTTGGCAGCTTGCCAAGATCGATCATGTCTCTGCGCATTTGTACTTCGAAGTTAAGCGGATCGACCGTTCCGGTCTTTAATACGTAAGAGCCTTTCTTGTCATCACGTCGTGTGGTGGCCTGTCTGTTTTTCCAGTCAAAGTTCACCTCTGCCAGCTTGCTGATGATCAGCAC
>CAYGBB010000180.1:0-4745 GCA_964347985.1 uncultured Moraxellaceae bacterium | reverse complement strand
GGCATGAATGCGGAGGACGAGGAAGCACGGGATATATGGGCGGCCGGGCTGGTCATTCGTGATCTCAGCATGATTCCGAGCAACTTCCGCTCCCAGGAATCACTGTCGGACTACCTCAAGCGCCGTAATATCATCGGCATTGCCGATATCGACACCCGGCGCCTCACCCGCATCCTGCGCGAAAAGGGCGCCCAGAATGGCGCCATCATCGCCGGCGATGCCATTGACGAGGCCGCTGCGCTGGCCGCCGCCGGCGCCTTTCCTGGCCTAAAGGGCATGGATCTGGCCAAGGTGGTGTCCACAAAGCAGCCGTATCCGTGGACCGAAGGCAGCTGGGTGCTGGGCAAGGGGCATGTCACCCCTGCAGCTCCCGCCAGCTTCAAGGTCGTGGCGTATGACTTCGGCGTGAAGTTCAATATTTTGCGCATGCTGGTCGATCGCGGCTGCGATGTCACCGTGGTACCGGCCGAGACCGATGCCGCCACCGTACTGGCCATGAACCCGGACGGCATCTTCCTGTCCAACGGCCCCGGCGACCCCGCGCCCTGCGACTATGCCATTGCCGCCATCGCCGAGTTCCTCAAGACCGACATCCCGGTGTTCGGTATCTGTCTCGGCCACCAGTTGCTGGCGCTTGCCGCCGGTGCGCAGACCATGAAAATGGGGCACGGCCACCACGGCGCCAACCACCCGGTGCAGAACGTCGAGGCCGGTACGGTCATGATCACGGCGCAGAACCACGGCTTTGCCGTCGATGAAAAGACGCTGCCCGCGACCCTGCGTGTGACACACCGCTCCCTGTTCGACGGCACCAACCAGGGCATCCATCACGTCAGCAAGCCGGTCTTCAGCTTCCAGGGTCATCCCGAAGCCAGCCCAGGCCCGCACGATGCCTCGCCCTTGTTTGACCACTTCATTGAATTGATGCAGGCCCGGAAGTAAGACATGCCAAAACGTACCGACATCAAAAGCATCCTGATCATCGGCGCCGGCCCCATCGTCATCGGCCAGGCCTGTGAGTTCGACTACTCCGGCGCCCAGGCCTGCAAGGCCCTGCGCGAAGAGGGTTACCGCGTCATCCTGGTGAACTCGAATCCGGCCACCATCATGACCGACCCGGTGATGGCAGACTCCACCTACATCGAGCCCATTACCTGGCAGACGGTTGCCAAGATCATCGAGAAAGAGCGTCCCGATGCCGTGCTGCCCACCATGGGTGGCCAGACTGCATTGAACTGTGCCCTCGATCTCGACAAGCACGGTGTGCTGGAAAAGTTCGGCTGCGCCCTGATCGGGGCGTCGAAAGAAGCCATTCGCATGGCCGAAGACCGCAAGCTCTTCGATCAGGCCATGCGCCGCATCGGCCTTGAGTGCCCGCGCGCCGGTATCGCCACCTCGATGGAAGAAGCTTTTGCGGTGCTCGAAACGACCGGCTTTCCGTCCATCATCCGTCCCTCCTTCACCATGGGCGGCAGTGGCGGCGGTATTGCCTACAATCGCGAAGAGTTCGTGGAAATCTGCGAGCGCGGACTCGATCTGTCGCCGACCCGCGAACTGCTCATCGACGAGTCGTTGATCGGCTGGAAAGAGTACGAGATGGAAGTCGTGCGTGATCGTAACGACAACTGCATCATCGTCTGCGCCATCGAAAACTTCGACGCCATCGGCGTGCACACCGGCGACTCCATTACAGTTGCCCCGGCACAGACGCTCACGGACAAGGAATACCAGATCATGCGTAACGCGAGCTGTGCCGTGTTGCGCGAGATCGGCGTGGAAACCGGCGGCTCCAATGTGCAGTTCGGTGTTAATCCGAAAGATGGCCGCATGGTGGTCATCGAGATGAATCCGCGCGTGTCACGTTCCTCGGCGCTGGCCTCCAAGGCCACCGGCTTCCCGATTGCCAAGGTCGCCGCCAAGCTTGCGGTTGGCTACACGCTCGACGAGCTCATGAACGACATCACCGGTGGCAAGACCCCGGCGTCCTTCGAGCCGGCCATTGATTACGTGGTCACCAAGATTCCCCGCTTCAATTTCGAAAAATTCCCGCAGGCCTCCGCCACGCTCACCACGCAGATGAAGTCGGTGGGTGAAGTGATGGCGATCGGTCGCACGTTCCAGGAATCGCTGCAGAAAGCCCTGCGCGGCCTGGAAGTGGGCGCCGACGGTTTCAATCCGAAAATCCAGCCGGGCCAGGAAGAGCCGGATGCGATTATCCGCAAGGAACTGTCCAATCCCGGTCCTGATCGTATCTGGTACGTAGGCGATGCCTTCCGTTTCGGCATGAGCGTGGATGAAGTTTACGCACTCTCCGGCATTGATCCCTGGTTCCTCGTGCAGATCGAGGACCTCATCAGGGCTGAAGAGGAAGTGAAACAGATCGGCTTTGCCGGCTTTGATCGCGACACCTTCTGGCGCCTGAAGCGCAAGGGCTTCTCCGATGCCCGCCTGTCGTCACTGATCGGTGTGTCCGAAAAGGAATTGCGCAAGAAGCGCTGGGAACTGGGCGTCAAGCCGGTGTACAAGCGCGTCGATACCTGTGCCGCCGAGTTTGCGACCAGTACCGCCTACATGTATTCCACCTATGAGGAGGAATGCGAGGCCAATCCGAGTGATCGCAAGAAGATCATGGTGCTGGGTGGTGGTCCCAATCGTATCGGGCAGGGCATCGAGTTTGATTATTGCTGCGTGCACGCCGCTCTCGCCATGCGTGAAGACGGTTATGAAACCATCATGGTCAACTGCAACCCGGAAACGGTTTCCACCGACTACGACACCTCCGATCGCCTGTTCTTCGAGCCGGTGACGCTGGAAGACGTACTCGAAATCGCGGCACTGGAAAAGCCGGTCGGTGTCATCGTGCAGTATGGTGGCCAGACGCCGCTGAAGCTGGCACGTGCACTGGAAGCCGCAGGCGTGCCCATCATCGGCACCTCGCCGGACGCCATTGACCGCGCCGAAGACCGTGAACGTTTCCAGCAGATGGTGGAGCGCCTGAACCTCAAGCAGCCACCCAACCGTACGGCGCGTAATCCTGAAGAAGGTGTGCGTCTTGCCGCCGAAATCGGTTATCCGCTGGTGGTACGCCCGAGCTATGTGCTCGGCGGTCGCGCCATGGAAATCGTCTTCAACGAAGACGAGCTGCGCCATTACATGCGCACCGCCGTGCAGGTGTCCAATGATTCGCCAGTGCTGCTCGACCGCTTCCTTGATGACGCCATCGAAGTCGATGTTGATGCCGTGTCTGACGGCAAGGATGTCGTGATTGGTGCGATCATGCAGCATATCGAGCAGGCCGGTATTCACTCCGGAGACTCCGCTTGTTCGCTGCCGCCCTACAACCTGCCCGAATCCATCCAGAACGTGATGCGCGAGCAGACGGTTGCCATGGCGCGCGAACTCGGTGTGGTCGGTCTCATGAACGTGCAGTTTGCCGTCAAGGGCGAAGACGTCTATGTGCTCGAAGTGAATCCGCGTGCCTCGCGCACCGTGCCCTTCGTGTCCAAGTGCATCGGTACTTCGCTGGCGAAAATCGCCGCACGCTGCATGGCTGGCAAGACCCTGGTCGAGCAGAATTTTACGAAGGAAGTCATTCCGCCGTATTTCTCCGTGAAAGAAGCGGTATTCCCCTTTGCCAAGTTCCCGGGTGTCGATCCGATTCTCGGCCCGGAAATGAAGTCCACCGGGGAAGTGATGGGTGTCGGCGCAACATTCGCCGAAGCCTTCCACAAGGCCGTGCTCGGCTCGAATGAAAAGCTGCCAACAGGCGGCAGGGCATTTGTTTCTGTGCGCGATAACGACAAGAGCCATCTGGCCAAGATCGGTCGTGAGCTGACCGGCCTCGGGTTTGAGCTGGTGGCTACTTCCGGTACCCAGCGCGAGCTGGAGGCTGCAGGCATTGCCTGCCGTCGCGTGAACAAGGTGACCGAAGGGCGTCCGCATGTGGTCGACATGCTGAAGAACGGCGAAATCTCGCTGATCATCAACACCACGGAAGGCAAGCAGGCGCAGCAGGATTCGTTCAGCATCCGCCGCAGTGCCCTGCAGGGCAAGGTGTATTACACCACCACCATCAGTGGCGCCGAGGCGGTTTGTCTGGCGCTGCGCGCTGAGGCAACGGCCGAGGTGCGCCGTCTGCAGGACCTGCACAAGGAGTTGATCTGAGATGCAACGATTCCCGATGACCAAGAAGGGGCACGATGCCCTGCAGGAAGAGCTGCAGCACCTGAAGTCCGTTGAGCGGCCGCGCATTTCGGCCGCCATTGCCGAGGCGCGGGCACATGGCGATCTGAAGGAAAATGCCGAGTATCACGCGGCGCGTGAGCAGCAGGGTTTTGTCGAAGGCCGCATTCAGGATATTGAAGGCAAGCTGTCGAGCGCGCAGGTCATCGACATCATGGCCATGCCGAAAACCGGCAAGGTGATCTTCGGTGTTACTGTGGATATCGTGAATTGTGACACTGATGAAGCCAAGACCTACCAGATCGTGGGCGACGACGAGGCCGACATCAAATCCAACAAGATTTCCGTCAACTCGCCCATTGCGCGCGGGCTGATCGGCAAGGAAGAAGGGGATGTTGTCGGTATCCAGACCCCGGCAGGTCTGGTCGAGTACGAAATTGCAGAAGTGCGCTACGAGTAATGCACCCGCACTGCCCGCAATAAAAAAACCGGCAATCATATGCCGGTTTTTTTATTGGGATTCATTATTCCTTCAGATGGCTGAAGCGCAGCAGGTTCGACAG
>CAYGBB010000179.1:0-4782 GCA_964347985.1 uncultured Moraxellaceae bacterium | reverse complement strand
TTTTACCCCTGATTCACCCCTGACGCGAGATTACGCGCATGACCGCCTGCCCCTGCGGCTCCAGCCGCGACCTTGAACTCTGCTGCAGCCCCTTCATACAAGGCTCCACCCCCGCCCCGACCGCCGAAGCGCTGATGCGTTCACGCTACACGGCCTATGTCACCGGCAATATTGACTACATCATGGCCACGACCCACCCCACGAGCCGTGCGGACAGTGATATCGCTGCCATGCGTTCCTGGGCTGAAAGTGCTGACTGGACCGGGCTTGAGATTGTGTCCAGCCGCAATGGCCAGCCTGAAGACAAACAGGGCGAGGTCGAATTCATTGCCAGCTATGGCTTGAATGGCATTCCCCAGCGTCACCATGAAAAATCCCTGTTCGTCAAAGATGACGACACCTGGTACTTCAAGGATGGCGAAGTGATCTACTCCGGCCCGGCTGAAAAGCCGAAGCCGATTGTTAATGCCAGCCGGATCGGGCGCAATGATCCTTGCACCTGTGGCAGCGGCAAGAAATTCAAGAAGTGCTGTGGCGCCTGACGCCCGGCAAGCATTGGCGGGATTGCGGCTCAGCCGGGTATAATTCCGCCTCCTAGTACTATCGTGCACATTCAGCGAGGCCACTTATGAGCACTGATTCTGTTGTCATCGTCAACGGCGCCCGCACCCCCATGGGCGGCTTTCAGGGCGCACTGACGCCAATTACTGCCCCTGAGCTGGGTGCCATCGCCATTCGTGAGGCTGTGGCTCGTGCCGGCCTGCAGCCCGAAGACATTCAGGAAGTGATCATGGGTTGCGTACTGCCCGCTGGCCTGAAGCAGGGCCCTGCCCGCCAGGCAGCGCTGGATGCCGGCCTGCCAACGTCTACTGGTGCCACTACCGTGAACAAGCTTTGCGGCTCGGGCATGAAGGCCACCATGCTGGCACATGACCTGATCAAGGCTGGCACCAATGACATCATGGTCTCCGGTGGCATGGAATCCATGACCAATGCCCCCTATGTGCTGCCGAAGGCACGTGCAGGCCTGCGCATGGGCCATGCCGAGATCAAGGACCACATGTTCCTTGATGGCCTTGAAGATGCCAAAACCGGCCGCCTCATGGGCTCCTTTGCCCAGGAAACGGCTGACAAGTACGGTATCACCCGTGACGAGATGGATGCCTTTGCCGTTGCCTCACTGGAACGCGCCCTGGCTGCTATCGCCAACGGCCACTTCAAGGCGGAAATCGTGGCAGTGCCAGTGCAGACCCGAAAGGGCGATGCCCTGATTGACACGGATGAGCAGCCGGGTAATGCCAATCCGGCCAAGATCCCGACCCTGAAGCCGGCGTTTGCGAAAGAAGGCACCATCACCGCCGCTAATGCCAGCTCGATTTCGGACGGTGGTTCGGCACTGGTGCTGGCCCGCGAAAGTGTTGCCAAGGCTCGCGGCCTGAATCCGCTGGCCCGCATTGTGGCGCATGCCACCCAGTCCCGGCACCCCAGCGAATTCACCATTGCACCGGTTGGCGCCATCAGCAACCTGCTGGCCAAAACAGGCTGGAAGGCTGAGGACGTTGACCTCTGGGAAATCAATGAAGCCTTTGCCATGGTGACCATGCTCGCCATGCGTGAGCACAAGATTCCTCACGACAAGGTCAACATCTATGGTGGTGCCTGTGCACTGGGCCATCCGATTGGATCCACCGGCTCCCGCATCATCCTCACCCTGATCCACGCCCTGCGTCAGACCGGCGGCAAGAAAGGTGTTGCGGCTCTTTGCATCGGTGGCGGCGAGGCCACTGCAGTGGCTATCGAACTGATCTGACCCTGACACCCGACGGTTCATCAGGTTGTTACCCCCACAAAAGCCACCTTTTGGTGGCTTTTGTGTATTCGCCCATCAGCCTTGATTGACATGCCGCTTGTCGCCAGTTATCACCGTATGACAGTAACCGGTCGGCCGCCGCTTAATATCACAGGCCATGTCAGGTAAAAGTCTACTCAATCACAGTTTTAGCCATACAGGTCCCTCGAATGCAAAAGCGCGCCGTTTCCCTGCTCCTGCTTGCCGGTATGACTTTCTCCCTGCCTTTTTCTGCCATTGCTGCGCCCGCACCCGCTGCAAAGACTGCTAGCAATCCTGCAATCCAGGCCATTCACAAGTTGCAGAAGATCGAAACCGTGACCTACCGTGTCGCAACAGATTTCTATCTCTACAACGTGCTTAACCGCGACCCGGGGCAGCTCCGCAAAATGCAGGCGCAACTGGCAGAAGGTGATGCGCTGATTGCCGGGACGGGCAATGCGGCGCTGCAGCTGAAATGGAACGAGTTCAAGCGTGCCTGTACTACCGCCAAATTTACCGCAGAAAACGTCGCCGACAATGACAGCATCAATGCGGTGGACTCCACACTGAACATCTTGACCAGCAGCATCCGCGCCAATATCACTGAGCAGCGGGCGACTGGCGCCATTGTTGTCGATAAAATGGCCGACATGCTTTACGACGAGTATGTGACCATGCAGTTGATGACGTCGGCCTATCTGCGTAAGTCTGCCGATTACTTTGGCGGTGCGGTTGTCGCCAGCCAGAGTGGCGCTGTAGAAATTGACAAGCTGGCCGCCAAATTTGGAACCCAACTGGATCAGTTGAACAGGTACTATGCCAAAAACCCGAAAGTCGCCCCCTTGCTGAAAGAAGTGACCACACGCTGGGTGTTTGTGCGCGGCTCCTTCATCAACTATAACCAGAACAACGTACCGTTTGTTATTGGTCGCTCAAACGAGATCATCACTGACAAACTGATGGCGGCATACTCCACCCTGCTTTGAATGTTTCACTACATAAAAAAAGCGCCCTCATGAGCGCTTTTTTTTATGGGCCGGCGAAGCTGAAACCGCAGGTTGCCCGGTCAACAAGAGATGCGCGCGCCACATGGCGGCTAATGCGGTCAGCGTGACAGCCCCGACGGATAATTTTGTCAGGTGCTCAAGCTGCTCCTGGCTCCATCCTGCACTGAGCACAGAAGCCGGCATGGCGTATGACACGGCAACAACCAGCAAGGCCGCACCGGCCATTATGGCCATTGCCAGATATACGCGCTGCTGCATCGGGCTTGCCGTGCCAGCCAGTGACAGCACGGCATGGCGCATGGCGGCAGCCCACAGCCAGACCAGAACGCAAATGGCAAACAGAACGGGATACATCGGCTATCTCCTTAAACCGGATTCACTGCCACTTCGGGAAGGCGAAGTGCAAGGCAACTCTGCTGGCGCATTTCATGTTGCAACGACTTGATCGGAACACCCTTGAGCTCACTCAGGGCAACAACCACTGCCGGCAGATACTCCGGAGAATTGCGCGTACGTCCTGGCCCCGGCGCACGGTGGCGCTGGGGAATCATGTCCGGAGCATCAGTTTCCAGCACCAGCGCAGTCAACGGCATCTCACTGACCACCCCTCGCAACCGCTTTGACTGATCATACGTGAGCGAGCCGCCAATACCGAGATGAAAGCCCAGCTTTACATATTGCCGCGCTTCTTCAATCCCCCCCGAATAGGCATGCACAATGCCGCCTTCCCGGAATTTCATTGTACGGAGGATGGCAATGACTTCGGCATGGGCCTTGCGAACATGCAGCACCACTGGCTTGTGATAGTGCATCGCCAGTCGCAGCTGTTCGCGAAAGTAGAAATCCTGCCTTTCTTTCAACTCTGGCGTCTTTAGCTCTGGCAGGAAATAGTCGAGGCCAATCTCGCCAATACCAACAATATCAGGCCGGGTCTGCAGCAACCGCTCAAGCTCGACCAGATGTGCCGGCTCATGCTGGCTGATGTAACAGGGATGCAGCCCGGGAACAGGCAATAATCGCGGGGAGGTGAAACTGTCGCAGACATGAAGGAGTTTGGGCCAGTTTGCGGCAAGATAGCCCGGAATCACGATGGTATCGACACCCGCCGCCAGTGCCCGTGCGGCCACTTCGGCGCGGTCGGCATCGAAGTCGTCCACATCGAAGTGGCAATGGGTGTCTATCAGTCCGGGCACGTCTGCGTTCATGGGGCACTGTCCAGGGGCGCGGTCCATGAGCCATGGACTATAGGCCAACGCTACCGTGTCGGTCCGCCGGCATCAATGCTCGCGTGTTTCCCGGAAGACGATGTCGGGATAACGCTCCTTCATGAGCTGAAGATTGACACGGCTGGGGGCGAGATACGTGAGATAGCCGCCCCCGTCCAGCGACAGTTGGTCATGGGCCTTTTTCTTGAACTCGTTGAACTTCTTGTCGTCGTCGCAAGACACCCAGCGCACTGTTGCAACATTCACCGGCTCGTAAACGCACTCAACCTTGTACTCATCCTGCAGTCGATAGGCGACCACATCAAACTGCAGCACACCGACGGCGCCCAGAATGAGATCGTTATTGATCTGGGGCATGAAGACCTGGGTCGCACCTTCTTCCGACAGTTCCTTGAGACCCTTCTGCAGCTGCTTGCTCTTGAGCGGATCTTTCAGACGCACACGGCGGAACAGTTCCGGCGCAAAATGGGGAATCCCCAGATAGTGCAACTCTTCGCCTTCGGTGAAGGTGTCGCCAATCTGGATGGTGCCATGATTGTGCAGGCCGATAATATCGCCCGACCAGGCCTCTTCCAGATGCGCGCGTTCGCCGGCAAGAAAGGTGAGTGCATCGGCAATGCGTATTTCCTTGCCGATACGCACATGCTTCATCTTCAGGCCCTTTTCGTATTTGCCGGAGCAAATGCGCAGGAAGGCAATGCGGTCACGATGTTTCGGA
>CAYGBB010000178.1:0-4817 GCA_964347985.1 uncultured Moraxellaceae bacterium | reverse complement strand
GTGTAAATGCCGGTCGGCACTTCAGCCACACGCGGCACATCACTCGCACCGGTAATGTGGGCCGCGGCACAGCGACCCTGGTCGTAGGCAGCAGAGGCCAGTGCCGGTTGCCCGATCACATCACCCACGGCAAACACATGCTGCACAGCGGTGCAATAACGCTCATCCACCGCCAGCTGGCCACGGCTATTGGCCTGCAGGCCGATTTTCTCCAGCGCCAGCGCATCGGTATTACCGGTACGGCCATTGCACCAGAGAATGGCATCCGCCCTGATTTTCTTGCCTGATTTCAAATGCAGGATCACGCAGTCATCAAACGTTTCGACGCGTTCGTACTCTTCCTGATGCCGGATCAGCACACCCAGCTCACGCAGGTAATAGGACAGCGCATCGGCAATCTCGTCATCCAGGTACGACAGCAACTGCTTCTGCGTATTGATGAGATCAACCTTGCAGCCCAGCCCCACAAAAATGGACGCATATTCACAACCGATGACGCCCGCACCGTAAATAATGAGTTTGTGCACGGGATAATCGAGTTTGAGAATCTTGTCGGAATCAAAAACACGCGGGTGTTTGAAATCAATGTCGGCTGGCTGATAGGGCCGTGAACCGGTGGCAATCACCACATGCTCGAAATCCAGTTTTTCACGCATACCCTCCGGGGTCAGCACGGAGAGCGTGTGATCATCCTCGAAGCGGGCACTGCCAGTGTAAAGATGCACATTGTTGCGCTCGAAGAAACGCGTATGCACGCTGACCTGACTGTCGATGACACGGTGCGCACTGGCCAGCACCTGGGACAGCGGAACATTACGGATTTCGGCACCCACCCGCTGGAACAGGGGATCACGCTGGTAGCGTGTGAGGTTCCAGACCGTCTGGCGCAAGGCCTTGGAGGGAATGGTGCCCAGATGGACACAGTTGCCGCCGACCCGGGACCGGACATCCACCACTGCCACCCGGCGCCCTTCCTTCACGGCCTTCATGGCCGCCCCTTCCCCGGCAGGGCCGGAGCCGATCACTACCACGTCGTAACGGTTCTGCATGCTGTCCTCCTGATTGGAGGCGATTGTAACGCGCCGCCCTGCCCCTGTCCGTACGACCAGAGTCTAAGCGCCCGGCTTTTCTGCAGTGGCGTACGAACTGGTACTGTGATGCCCACCTTGAAAACGCCGTCTACGGCCAGCCCCATTCGGTGGGGTATACTTGGAAAATTGCCACGCCGTCCGGAGTTCACCATGAGCCAGTCCACCGAAGCCCCCCGTCCCGTCCCTGTCGAACAGGGCGTGAAGCTGCGCGGAGCCGAGAAGGTGGCGCGTATCCCGGTGAAGGTGATTCCCACCACGGAGCTGCCGCGCAAGCCGGACTGGATCAGGGTACGCATCTCCAATCCCGGTGAAGTCCAGCGCATCAAGAGCGTGCTGCGCGAGCAGAAGCTGCACACCGTGTGTGAAGAGGCCGCCTGCCCCAACCTGCCGGAATGCTTTGGTGGCGGTACGGCAACCTTCATGATCATGGGTGACATCTGCACCCGCCGCTGCCCCTTCTGCGATGTGGCCCACGGCCGCCCGAATGCCCTGGATGCGGATGAGCCGAGGCATCTGGCCGAGACCGTCAAGAACCTGAAGCTCAAGTACGTCGTGGTGACCTCGGTCGACCGTGATGACCTGAAGGACGGTGGTGCCCAGCATTTTGTGGATTGCGTGCGTGAAATCCGCGCCCTCAACCCGAATACCCGCGTCGAAATCCTGGTACCGGATTTCCGAGGCCGCATGGATATCGCCCTGCGCCTGATGACGGAATGCCCACCCGATGTGTTCAACCACAATATCGAAACCGTACCGCGCATCTACAAGGCCATCCGCCCCGGCTCCGACTACCAGCACTCGCTGACCCTGCTCAAGCGCTTCAAGGAAGAGTGCCCGGATGTGGCCAGCAAGTGCGGCCTCATGGTGGGCATCGGCGAGACCAAGGAAGAAGTGTTTGCCGTGCTGGACGACTTGCGCGCCCACGATGTCGAACTCATCACCATCGGCCAGTACCTGCAACCATCCAAGCAGCACGCTCCGGTTGATCGCTTCGTCACACCGGCCGAGTTCGAGGAATATGCCGAATACGGTCGCAAGATCGGCTTCCGCAATATCTGGAGTGGCCCGATGGTGCGTTCCTCGTACCACGCCGACCGCATGTTTGACGGCATCGACGCCAGCGCGACACCGGCCTGACGACAGGCCATCCCTATGGATTTCGGCGCCCTCTACACTGAACTGCGCACCTGGCTGATTGCGCACCCCGAGGCCATCATGGGGCTGGTGTTCGGCATGGCCATGCTGGAAGCCGTGGCCGTGATTGGCGCCATCGTTCCCGGGGTGGCACTGCTGTTCGTGCTCTCGGTGCTGGCGGCCCAGGCCGACATCAGCTTTGTCCCGCTGCTCCTCTCCGGCATCGCCGGCGCCATGGCGGGTGATGGTGTGAGCTACTTTATCGGGCGCACCTACCAGCACCGCATTGAGAACGTCTGGCCCTTCCGGAAATACCCGCAGTGGCTGGCCAACAGCGAGGCCTACGTCCAGCAACACGGCGGCAAGAGCATCATTTTCGGGCGCTTTATCGGCCCGTTACGTGCCTTTGTGCCCATGGCCGCCGGCATTTTCCGGATGAAGCCGCTGTACTTCCTCTGGATGAATTTTCTCTCTGCCGTGGCCTGGGCGCCGTTTCATCTGGTTCCCGGTTACAGCTTCGGCCTCGCTGCCGCCGAAAGCAGTCTGCCCGGACGCCCCCAGCTCATTTTCCTGGCAGCCATCCTGATCCTGGTCGCCATCCTCGCCTGGTTGCTGCCGGTGATCGAAGACTGGCTGGAACATCACCCCATTCCCAACACCGGGATGCACTACGATGCGGATGGCCAGCCCCAGCGTCAGCGCGTCACCTTGTGGCTGGCGGCCACCGGACTCACCGGCTTCATTCTGACAACCGGCAGCCTGCCCTTGCTGAAGCCGCTGGATGGCGTACTGGCGGAGCAACTGGTGGCGCTGCGGCAACCCTTGCTCGACCATTTTTTTGTCGCGCTGGCGACCTTTGGTGACCAGACCAGCCTGCTCAGCTTCGGCGCTGTGGTGCTGGGCTGGCTGCTGCTGCGGGGAGAGTGGCGCATGGCGGGACTGGTCCTCATCACTGCCACGATCGGCATGACCATTCCTGCCGTCATGAAATATGTCTGGGCAATACCCCGTCCAGATCTGGTGATCAATCCCCCCGGGTCCTATGCGTTTCCCAGCGGCCATGCCTTCACGACCATCATGGTATGGGGCTTCCTGCTGATCTTTTTCGGCCGACAGCTCAGTACCAAAGCCATGCAGGTGATTCGGCCACTATTGGTCGGGCTCATGTTGTTCACTATCGCCTCACGGCCCTATCTGGGTGTGCACTGGGTCAGTGACGTAGTGGCGGGGGGCTTTCTCGGCCTGCTGACCGTCGCCATACTACGTTGGGCATGGCACCGCGCACCCCGGCCCGCCCTGGCGCAGGCCGAAGTACTGGGTGTGGCCGTGTTAGCCCTGTCCGTAAGCATCATGCTGGTGGTGTGGCCCACCCATCACGAAGCCATGCAGGACAACGCCCTGATCCAGGTGGGTCCGGCGAAGTAGGCCGTTAGCAATAGACTCCCGCGGGCCGTTAATGTGCCCCTGTAGCCGTACCCGCCGGCACAGGCGCAGCCGATACCGCCTGAACTGCCGCATGTGCGGCCGCCAGCGTGGCGCGAGTCGCCGGAATGTCGAGTACCGCAACGGCACGTTCGGCAAAGGACAAGGCCTCCTCAGGCCGCCGGGTTTTCAGCAGCAAATCCGCAAGATTATTCAGTGCCGGTCCATACTGCGGCTGCCGGCGCACCAGCTCGCGCAAGGTCGATTCCGCCAGCGGCATGTCACCACGCTGTAGCGAACTGCTGGCCAGGCCCAGCCATCCGGTTTTCTGCTCCGGCCAGGTAATCACCGCACGGGCAAAGCCTTCCTGGGCTTCTTTCACCGCTCCAGTTTTTTCCATCATGGCCAGTTCCCGGATCACGACCGGCGCATCCAGCGAATCGGGGAACGACGACGGATCGAACAGCAACACGGCCCAGTAACCGCTACGGGCCCAGGTACGTTCAAACACTGAAAAACTGATCTCCAGGTTTTCGGTACGACCGGAGTGCAGCCATATCTTTTCCCGGGCACGGTCGGCCCCCGTCACCACCGCAAAATGCCAGACCGGATAAATGCCGAGGCCATTATTCTGCAGCACCAGCACCGGGTAGCCCTGCTCCAGAGCCGTCAACACGGCACCTATCTCCGGCGCCAGCGGATACATGAGCCGGCCATGGCGCCGCGCCGCCGCGACCATTTCCACGCCAAAGCTGCCCCTGCGCCCTGGCACGTATACCTCGGGCACCAGCACCTCCGGCGTTACCGGCTGGCCACTCCAGGACAGTAACGATGCCAGCGCCGCCGGCCCGCACTGATAGTCCGATTGAGGGAAAAAAGGCACCGTTGTCAGTCGCACCGGCGCGGCAACGACCGGCGTGGCACGCAGACTTCTGGTTTGGGGAGCAACACAGCCGGCCAGCACGACTACCGCCAGCAGAAAAAGCGGACGCAAGAATCCGCGCAGAGATGAACTCATGACAGAGACATACCCTCCCTAGCCAAACACACAATCAACCCGAGGCCTGCCTGCTGAGCGCAGGAGCCTCCGGAAAAAATTGCCTGCGCCTTAGCGCACCGAGCGCGTGAACGGGAAAATCTTGGTGAGACCAAGAATGTCCGTGATCAGCA
>CAYGBB010000177.1:0-4856 GCA_964347985.1 uncultured Moraxellaceae bacterium | reverse complement strand
GAATCACATTGCGGAAGTCCGCCTTGCGTCCGTTGTTGTCCGTCAGGGTGCCGTGATCCATCACCTGCAGCAGCAGATTGAAAACCTCCGGATGCGCCTTCTCGATTTCATCCAGCAGCAACACGCTATGCGGGTGCTTGGTAATGGCCTCGGTCAGCAAGCCCCCCTGGTCATAGCCGACATAGCCGGGAGGCGCACCAATCAGACGCGATACAGTGTGACGCTCCATGTATTCCGACATGTCGAAGCGGATCAGTTCAATCCCCAGTGTCTTGGCCAGCTGCTTGGTGACTTCGGTTTTGCCAACACCGGTGGGGCCGGCAAACATGAAGCAGCCAATCGGCTTTTCCGGGGACTTGAGGCCGGCACGGGACAGCTTGATGGCCGCCGAGAGCGCCGTGATGGCCTCATCCTGGCCAAATACCGTCATGCGCAGATCACGTTCCAGATTGCGCAGCGACTCCTTGTCATTGGCCGACACCGACTTCGGCGGAATGCGTGCAATCTTTGCCACGATTTCCTCAATCTCGCTGATCCCGATCGTTTTCTTGCGCTTGCTCGGGGACTGCAGGCGCTGGTAGGCGCCCGCCTCGTCTATTACATCAATTGCCTTGTCTGGCAGAAAGCGTTCGTTGATGTAACGGTCCGCCAGTTCTGCCGCCAGTTGCAGGGCCTTGTCGGAATACTTGACGCCATGATGCTCCTCAAAGCGCGACTTCAGACCCTTGAGGATCTGGTAGGTCTCCTCGACAGTCGGCTCCTTCACATCGATCTTCTGGAAGCGACGTGCCAGAGCACGGTCTTTTTCGAAAATGCCGCGATACTCCTGATACGTGGTTGAACCCATGCACTTGAGTGTGCCGTTGGCCAACACCGGCTTGATCAGGTTGGAGGCATCCATCACCCCGCCACTCGCAGCACCGGCACCAATGATGGTGTGGATTTCATCGATGAAAAGGATGGCGCCTTCATGCTTGTGCAGTTCGTTCAGCAGAGCCTTGAAGCGCTTCTCAAAGTCACCCCGGTATTTGGTGCCTGCCAGCAGTGAGCCCAGATCCAGCGAGTACACCACGCTGTTGGCAATGGCATCCGGAACCTTGTTCTCGATGATCAGCCAGGCAAGGCCTTCAGCGATGGCTGTCTTGCCTACGCCGGGCTCACCAACCAGCAACGGGTTGTTCTTGCGGCGGCGGCAGAGAATCTGCACGGCACGCTCGATCTCCTCGGCACGTCCTACCAGTGGATCTATCTTGCCCTGGCGTGCGAGCTCATTGAGGTTGCTGGCATAGGCCTCCAGTGCGCTTTTGGGCGCAGCCTCTCCCATGGATTCTTCATCCTGCGGGGATTCCTGAGGCTGTTCACTGGGTGCGTTGTCATCATGCACCTTGGAGATGCCATGGGAGATGTAGTTCACCACATCAATACGGGCAATGGACTGTTTCTTCAGGAAGTAGACCGCCTGGGACTCCTGTTCGGAAAAAATGGCCACCAGTACATTGGCCCCGGTCACTTCCTTCTTGCCAGAAGACTGCACATGGAATACAGCGCGTTGCAGTACACGCTGAAAGCCCAGCGTGGGCTGGGTTTCGCGGTCTGATTCATGGGTGGGAATGAGTGGCGTGGTTTCATCCACAAAATGGCCCAGATCACGACGCAGGCCACTAATGTCGGCACCACAGGCTTTCAGCACCTTCGCGGCAGACTCGTTATCGAGCAGTGCCAGCAGAAGGTGTTCAACGGTCATGAATTCGTGACGTTTTGCCCGCGCATCGCGGAACGCCAGGTTAAGGGTTACTTCAAGATCACGACTGAGCATGTCACTTCCCCTCGTCTTTCGACCGTAATGGCATTCATCATGCCGGGTACCTCAAACACTCTTTACCTCCCCGTATCAGGTCTTCTCTACCCGGCAGAGCAGCGGATGCTGGTTCTGCTGGGCGTAGTCGACGACCTGAGCCGCCTTGGTTTCTGCCACATCACGGGTATAGATCCCGCATGTTGCCTCACCCTCGGTGTGAATGGTCAGCATCACCCGGGTGGCCTTCTCACGATCCATGTTGAAGAAGCTTTCCAGAATCTCTACCACAAAATCCATCGGCGTATAGTCATCATTCAGTATGATGACCTTGTACATCGGGGGGGGCGCCAGTTGCGGGCGCGTTTCCTGTACAGCCAGATCCCCCTCTGGAACCCCTTCCTCGTCATGGCTCCCGCTATTGAATACTAGGTGAGAGTGTGGCGTTTTACTCATGGCAGCCCTGTAACAATGGTATGGGTTTCTGGTGATCAGATTGCAAGGTAACACCTTGCCGTCCGGTAATGATAACGCCCCGCCTGTAGGAACGGGGAGCTTGTGACACGGTTCACCCCTTGCCAAGCCACTGGACAAGCGGTCTTGACAGGCAGGAGGTGATGGTTGAGATTTGCCCAATCAAGGTTTTGCACACAAAAAAACAACACTGGCGCTTCATACCTACCATCAATAAGAACAAGGCCGTTGGCGCTACGGCCTCAAGAGGGACAGCATCATGGCGAGCGGAACCGTAAAGTGGTTCAACAATGCCAAGGGTTACGGCTTTATCCGGCCGGATACCGGCGGCGACGACCTGTTTGTGCACTATTCCTACATCAACATGGACGGCTACAAAAGCCTGAAAGCAGGCCAGTTTGTCCAGTTTGATATCCAGGCCTCCGGCAACGGGTTTCATGCCGTTAACCTGAAGGCGCTCCAGGAAGGTGAAAGCCAGCCACGTGCAGCCAGCCATGATGAGCCTGCAGGGGCTGCGCCAACGCTCCCGCTTTATAACTGACCCTGCTGGCGGTACCCAAAGAAAAGCCCGCATCGCGGGCTTTTCTCGTTGACCAGATCAGCAAGCCATCAGGACATGTGCTGGACGATGGCGTCGCCAAACTCGGAGCAACGCAGCAACGTGGCATCCGGCATCAGACGCTCGAAGTCATAGGTCACGGTCTTGGCGTTAATTGCACCTTCCACGCCCTTGACGATGAGGTCCGCCGCCTCGATCCAGCCCATGTGGCGCAGCATCATCTCGGCAGAGAGGATGATGGAGCCCGGATTGACCTTGTCCTGGCCAGCATACTTCGGTGCTGTACCATGGGTCGCCTCGAACATGGCCACGGAGCCGCCGATATTGGCACCCGGGGCAATCCCGATACCGCCGACTTCTGCTGCCAGCGCATCAGAGATGTAGTCGCCGTTCAGGTTAAGGGTGGCAATTACCGAGTATTCCGCAGGGCGCATCAGGATCTGCTGGAGGAAGGCGTCAGCAATGACGTCCTTGATGATGATTTCCTTCCCGGTTTTCGGGTTTTTCATCTTCATCCAGGGGCCACCATCTACCAGCTCGGCACCAAAACGCTCAGCGGCCAGCTCGTAACCCCATTCCTTGAAGGCACCTTCGGTGTACTTCATGATGTTGCCCTTGTGTACAAGGGTGACCGAGGGCTTGTCATTGTCGATGGCGAACTGAATGGCCTTGCGGACCAGACGCTGGGTACCTTCCTTTGACACCGGCTTGATGCCGATACCGCAGTTATCCGTAAAACGGATCTTGGTAACACCCATCTCTTCGCGCAGGAACTTGATGATCTTGATGGCGTCTTCACTACCGGCTTTCCACTCGATACCGGCGTAAATATCTTCCGAGTTCTCACGGAAAATCACCATGTCAGTGAGTTCGGGGTGATGAACCGGGCTGGGCACGCCCTTGAACCAGCGCACGGGGCGCTGGCAGACATACAGATCCAGCTCCTGACGCAGTGCCACATTCAGGGAACGGATACCGCCGCCCACTGGCGTGGTGAGCGGGCCCTTGATGCTGATGACATACTCGCGCAGGGCTTCAAAGGTTTCTGGCGGCAACCAGACATCAGGTCCGTAAACCTTGGTGGCTTTCTCGCCGCAGTAGATCTCCATCCAGGAAATGGCGCGCTTGGTGCCATAAGCTCTGGCAACAGCGGCATCCACAACCTTCAGCATGACGGGGGTGATATCGACGCCGATACCGTCGCCCATGATGTAAGGGATGATGGGGTGATTGGGGACGTTCAGGGACAGGTCGGCATTGACGGTGATTTTGTCACCATCCGCCGGCACCGTGATCTTCTGGTAACCCATTATGCAGGTACTCCCGGGTGCAGTTTGTGACTATATTTGATAGCGCATGGAGTATATCCCTAACCGCTGGTGCTCATAAGGCACACAGATCAAAAAATCACGGTCAGACTCATTTTTATTATCATCTGACAATCCCTGACGGTCGTCTCTACACCTTTAGTCTGTGCAAAAAATAACCATGTCCCGACTTATCCTGTTCAACAAGCCCTTCCAGGTGCTCTGCCAGTTCCGAGACAAGGACGGCCGGCCGGTGCTGGCTGACTATATTCGCATCCCTGCTGTATACCCGGCGGGGCGGCTTGATCATGACTCGGAAGGCCTGCTGCTGCTGACTGCCGATGGTGAATTGCAGGCCCGTATTGCCGATCCTCGATGGAAGCTGCCCAAGACCTACTGGGTTCAGGTGGAGGGAGATATTGATGACGCTGCACTGAACGCGTTGCGTCAGGGTGTTGAGCTCAATGACGGCCCTACCCTGCCCGCCGAGGCAGAGCGGCTTGAGGATCCCGGGCTGTGGCCACGAAATCCTCCCGTTCGCTACCGGGCCAACATCCCCACCAGCTGGATTGCCCTGACGATTCGAGAGGGTCGCAACCGGCAAATCAGGCGAATGACAGCCGCTGTCGGTCACCCCACCCTGCGACTGATCCGTGTTGCGATAGGTCCCTGGCGAGTTGAGGGGCTGGCCCCCGGGGAATGGCGAGAAGTTGAGGTGGCG
>CAYGBB010000176.1:0-4877 GCA_964347985.1 uncultured Moraxellaceae bacterium | reverse complement strand
GATATGCCCATCCACCGTTGTCAGCAACAAATTGGCGGCAGCGGCACTGGTAATCACGGTACCGAGATTGGCCTTCAGCTCACCTTCACGCAGCACTTGCCGTAATTGCGTTTCCAGTCGATCAAAAAACTGCACGATCCGGGCCTGCAAACGCTCATGCTCGCCAATCAGTGCATCACCATTAAGGATGCGGGTGATACCGGGATTGCGTTCAGCAAACATCAGCAGCAGAAAGAGAATCTTCTCGCACCTGACACGCGCATCCTGCTCCTCTTCCAGAATCAGACTGACACGGGAAAAGACGACTTCCTCGACAAAATCAATCAGCCCCTCAAACATGCGGGCCTTGCTGGGAAAGTGTCGGTACAGCGCTGCCTCGGTGACACCCACCTGTTTAGCCAATGCCGCCGTGGTGATACGGCCACCCGGCTGACTCTCCAGCATGGCCGCCAGGGCCTGCAGAATATGCTCGCGCCGGGATAGTTTAGCTTCAGGAACCGTCATGCCCGCCTCCATGCCAACGCCGATCAGACCGGGCGCTTGCTTTTCTTGTTGCTGATGAGCGTGCCCATGCCTTCGTCGGTAAAGACCTCAAGCAATGTGGCATGCGGAACCCGCCCGTCAATGATGTGGGCACTAACCACTCCGCCCTTGACCGCATCCAGCGCACACGCAATCTTCGGCAGCATGCCGCCGTAAATCGTACCGTCGGCAATCAATGCATCCACATCCTGCGTAGACAATCCGGTCAGCACATTCTTCTGCTTGTCCATGACGCCCGGAATATTGGTCAGCAGAATCAGTTTTTCCGCTTTCAGCGCCTCCGCCACCTTGCCTGCGACAAGATCGGCATTGATGTTGTAGGACTCCCCTTCATCACCCACCCCGACCGGCGCAATAACAGGAATGAAATCCGAGCTGACCACCATGTCCAGCACATCGGTCTTGATGCTGGCCACTTCACCCACATGACCAATATCCAGCTGCTCGACAACACCCTGTGCATTGATGTGGCTCAATAGCAGCTTTCTGGCACGAATCAGGTTGCCATCCTTGCCGGTCAACCCGACAGCACGGCCGCCGTTCTGGTTGATCAGGTTGACGATGGACTTGTTGACGAGCCCACCCAGCACCATTTCCACCACATCCATGGTTTCTTCATCGGTCACACGCATGCCGTCGATGAAGGTGGATTCCTTGCCGATACGTTTCAGCAAATCCCCGATCTGCGGACCGCCACCATGTACCACCACCGGATTCAGACCAACCGTCTTGAGTAGAACGATGTCACGAGCAAACGAATTCTCCAGCTCCGGCTCGGTCATGGCATTTCCGCCGTATTTCACGACAATGGTTTTACCATGAAACCGCTGGATGTACGGAAGCGCCTCAGTCAACACCTTGGCAATATTGAGAGCAGACTCACGCGTCAATGCCATTGCTTTATCTCAACAATCAGAAAGGAATTTCAAGCGAGCTGTCGACACTCGCCAGGAGAGTACGGAAGCGGGACTGCACCGCAGCCAGTGCCGCCGGTGTTCGCCCCTCGAATCGTGCCACAATGCAGGGGGACGTATTCGATGCGCGCACCAGACCCCATGCGTCCGGCATCTCTACACGCAAACCATCAATCGTGATGATATTGGCGTCAGAAAATACAGCCTTGGCCTTCATGGCCTCGATCAGCGCAAATTTTTTCGCATCAGGCACCGCAATATTGATTTCCGGGGTAGAGGGCTTTTCCGGGAACTCGGCAAACACGGCATCTGCATCGCCACTTTCCAGCGACAGGATTTCCAGCAAACGGCCTGCGGTATAGATAGCATCATCAAAACCAAACCAGCGGTCATTAAAGAATATATGACCACTCATTTCGCCAGCCAGCGCAGCGCCGGTTTCCTTGAGCTTGCTCTTGATAAAGGAGTGCCCGGTCTTGCTCATGACGGGACGACCGCCATGACTGCTGATCAGCGCAGGAAGATCACGAGTGCACTTCACATCAAAAATAATATCCGCACCAGGATTGGTCATCAGCACATGTTTGGACAAGAGCATCATCAGGCGATCCGGATAGATATTCTTGCCGGCACCGGTAATCACACCGATACGATCGCCGTCACCATCAAAGGCAATACCGATATCGGCATTATTTGCGGCCACCGCGCCAATCAGGTCCTCAAGATTTTCCGGCTTGCTCGGATCGGGGTGATGATTGGGGAACTTGCCATCCACTTCACAAAACAACTGGATTACATTGCAGCCCAACGCCTCCAGCACGCGCGGCCCAATGCCACCGTCAATCCCGTTACCCGCATCCACCACCACAGTGAGCGGCCGCGCCAGCACAATATCGCCACCAACACGATCGATATAATCCTGCGCCACATTCTGCTGTGAAAGTTTGCCAGCACCCGCAGCAAGGTTGCCGGTTTCGATACGCTGCCGCAGCGACTGGATGTCATCGCCCGCAAGGGTGTCGCCGGCAATCATGATCTTGAATCCGTTGTAATCACCAGGGTTATGACTTCCGGTGATCATCACTCCAGAACCGGAGCCGATGGTTTTGGCGGCGAAATAAAGCACCGGCGTTGGCACCATGCCGACATCAATGACATCGCGGCCACTGGCGCGCAGGCCATCAATCAGCGCGGCGTTCATCTGTGGGCCTGACAACCGTCCGTCACGCCCCACTACCACCACCTGCTCACCCCTTGCCAGCGCCTCACTGCCAATGGCCAGGCCGATGCTGCGGGCCACCGCTTCATCCAGCCCCTTCCCGACAATGCCGCGAATATCATAGGCCCTGAAAATTTCCGCCGGCACACTCTTCGGTGCAGCCGTCACTACCGGCGCAGGGGCAACTGCCGCAGGCGGAGCTGACACCGCCGGTTTCGCAGGCACTGCTGCTGCACCAAACATGGCAGACTCATCATCTGCCGATGCAATATCGCCCAACCCGTCGGTGTCGGTTGCCCGCCGGATGACCGGCTTGCCGACTCGCAACTCGGCACCATATTGCTCGATTCCGCCCATTGCAACGCTGCTTGCACTGAAGTTCACGCTTGCCTGCTGCTTGTTGCCGAAGCGCAAATAGTTCTCTGCAAAACTGTCGATGGCCCTGGCATCCTCTTCCACTTTTCGCTGCAGCTGGCGCAGCGTGACAAACATCAACACTCCCACCAGTACGGCGGCCAATGCACCCAGACCAAGCACCAGCACTCCCGCCATGGCATCTCGCCCAAGCGTCTTCAGCGGCGCAAATGTCAGTGACCAGCCCGGATTACGCAAAGTGGTGATTGCCGGGCTGGCAACTTCGACACCCTGCCCTTCACCCGACGAGAGAATGACTGCCTTTTCCGTACCGATACGCTGCACCAGCTCGACAGTGCCTGCCTCTGCAGCAACGCGACCCAGCGCCATCGACAAGGGCTTGAACGGCATGCTCAACAGTAGCACCGCCACCGTATTGCCTGCCTCCCGAACCGGGCGCACAAACGTCACCACCTGCTCCTTTACCGCGCCACTTTCATAAAACGAGGCCTCAGGAGTGACTTTCTGACCATTGACGATGCGCAGCACCATGTCCTGATGCGCATACGTCAGTCCATTTTCGACCGAGCGATCAATCGTTACCGGCACCACCCGCGCATAAATTGCTCCTGGGTATCGCGCCGTAAGCGTATTGGTTTCTGCCGTCTCGTACTGATAGGGTAATAACTCGGCATCCCCCACCGCGCCAACAGCCCCCTCATGCCCAGCCAGATAGGCGTCCAGTGTCGACTGGAGTTGCTGCCGATACAGTTCGACAATTTTTTCATGCTGCCGGGTTGCTGCACTTTCCGCGAGGAAAAACTGGACTCCCGTTACGGCCAGCACCACCACCATCGCCAACACCAACCCTGGCAATGCCACGCCCAATACTGTTCCGGCGCGTTTCTGTCCGTTTTTTTTATTGCCAGCCACTGCTTTTGCTTTTTTAGTGACCGCGCTGCCATCGTCTACCGGTGCGCTTTTTTTCGATTTCTTGAGAGCCATATCCACTCCGGAATAAATTTGTGATGCGACATCCGTAATCAGTTACACGTAGTCAGTGCCGCCCCGAAGACCCAAAGCCACCGGCACCACGTTGAGTCACATCAAATGCATCCACCAGCCGGAACTCGGCCTGCACAACCGGTACCAGCACATATTGGGCGATACGCTCCCCCGACTGGATGGTGAAACTGTCGTGGCCACGGTTCCAGCACGACACCATAAGCTCGCCCTGATAATCAGAGTCGATCAGGCCCACCAGATTCCCCAGCACAATTCCGTGTTTGTGGCCCAGGCCGGAGCGCGGCAAGACCAGTCCGGCAAATGCAGGATCGGCAATATGAATGGCAAGCCCGGTGCGAATCAGGTGTGTTTCACCCGGCGCCAGCACAAGCGCAGCATCCAGACAGGCGCGCAGATCAAGCCCGGCGGAACCATCAGTCGCATAGGCCGGCAACGGAAACTCTGTACCAATACGCGCATCCAGTACTTTTACATCCACACTTTTTTTCATGATCAGTCCTTGCGCAACAATATACCCGCATGCTTTGCAGGCCGTTAAACCGTTCTATTTTCTGGCAAGTTGCTCAGCCACCAGCGCGACCAGTTGCCGCGCGATGGTCGGTTTGGCCGCCTTGTCGAGATGCCGGTCACCATCCGTCCAGATCACCGTGAGTGCATTATCGTCACTCTGAAAACCGATATCCGCACGCGCCACATCATTGCAGGCAATCATGTCGAGCTTCTTGCGCAACAGCTTCTCGCGCGCATGCTCGATGACCTTCTCGGTTTCTGCAGCAAACCCCAGCACAAACGGGCGATCCGGCCGTGCCGCAATGGTCGCC
>CAYGBB010000175.1:1582-4912 GCA_964347985.1 uncultured Moraxellaceae bacterium | reverse complement strand
CTCGGCACGAAGGAACAGAGCGAGGAGTTCTTGAAGCCCGCGCTGCGCGGCGAAAAAATCGTCGCGCTCGGCGTGACCGAACCCAACGCGGGGAGCGACGTCTCCGGGATCCAGACTTGGGCGAAGAAAGATGGCGACGACTACATCATCAATGGCACCAAGATGTGGATCACCAACTCCACCCAGGCTGATTTCTTCTGCCTGCTGGCCAACACCTCCGATGACAAGCCGCATTTCAACAAATCGCTGATTGTCGTGCCGGCCAAAACACCTGGCATCACCTTCTCTGAAAAACTGGACAAGCTGGGCATGCGCTCGTCCGACACCGCCCAGGTGTTCTTTGACAATGTGCGTGTACCGCAGCGCAACCGCATCGGCGCCGAAGGCATGGGCTTCATGATGCAGATGATGCAGTTCCAGGAAGAGCGCCTGTGGGGCGCGGCCAATGCCCTTGGCGGCCTGCAAATCTGCGTCGATTCCACCATCGAATACTGCCGTCAGCGCTCCACGTTCGGTCAGCCCCTGATCGACAATCAGGTGGTGCACTTCCGCATGGCCGAACTGCAGACCGAAATCGAATGCCTGCGCGCCCTCGTCTATCAGGCCTGCGAGCAGCACATTGCCGGTGAAGACGTCACCCGTCTGGCCTCCATGGCCAAGCTGAAAGCCGGCCGCCTGATCCGCGAAGTGTCCGATTCCTGCCTGCAGTACTGGGGCGGCATGGGCTTCATGTGGGACAACCCTGCCGGCCAGCTTTACCGTGATGGCCGTCTGGCCTCCATCGGTGGTGGTGCCGACGAAATCATGCTCGGCATCATCTGCAAGCTGATGAACATCCTGCCCGGTAAAAAGAAGAAGGCGGAATAAACCATGAGCCTGCCATCCACCGAAACCCTGCAGCTGCGTGAAGATGGCTTTGCCCTTCACGTCACGCTTAACCGCCCGGAATCACGCAATGCCATGAGCCTGCAGATGACGCAGGAATTGCGCGCCGTGTTCTCGGCCATCGAGAACAGCGAGACCATTCGCGTGGTCGTTCTGCGTGGCACCAACGGACACTTTTGTGCCGGTGGCGACATCAAGGACATGGCAGGCGCACGCATGCGTGCGGCCGAAAGCGGCAATGATGAAGTCTATGCCGAACTCAATCGCGCCTTCGGTCACATGATCACGCAAGTCGATCATGCCCCGCAGGTGGTGGTGGCATTGCTGGAAGGTGCGGTACTGGGTGGTGGTTTTGGTCTGGCTTGTGTGTCTGATATTGCCATTGCCGTGGAAGGCGCCCAGTTCGGTTTGCCGGAAACCGGCCTCGGCGTCATTCCTGCGCAGATTGCCCCGTTTGTGGTGCAGCGTATCGGCATGACACAGGCACGCCGGCTTGCCCTGCTCGGTGCCCGCTTCAACGGCAACGAAGCAGCACGTCTGGGCATTGTGCATCAGGTTGTTGCTGACACCGCTGCACTTGAAACGGCCCTCGCCGACACACTGGCACAGGTAAAGAAATGCGCACCACTGGCCAACCGTGCCACCAAGGCCCTGCTGCATCGCGTTGGGCACGAGCCGCTCGAGTCGCTGCTGGACGACGCCGCCCGGCAATTCGCGCGCGCCGTCGCCGGCCCTGAGGGCGCAGAAGGCACCATGGCATTTGTCCAGAAACGCCCGGCCAAATGGGCTGAGTAACCAGCAGCTACATGCAGCAACATGACGTGCAGCACAACATTATCTGCCGAATGATCAGGAATTGATGAAAATGGCATTTACCAAAGTTCTGGTGGCAAACCGTGGCGAAATCGCCTGCCGTGTCATGCGCTCCGCGCGCGCGCTCGGCTATCGCACGGTTGCCGTGTATTCCGAAGCAGATGCCAATGCCCTGCATGTGCAGGAAGCTGACGAAGCCGTCTGCATCGGCCCGGCCAAGGTATCGGACTCCTATCTGCGCATTGATGCCATTCTCGATGCCTGCAAGAAAACCGGTGCCGATGCCGTGCATCCCGGCTACGGTTTCCTCTCGGAAAACGAGCAGTTTGCCCAGGCCTGTATTGACCACGGCATTACATTCATTGGCCCGACCCCTGAAGCCATTGAGCTCATGGGCAGCAAGCGCATTTCCAAGATCAGGATGATCGAGGCCGGCGTGCCTTGTGTGCCTGGCTATGAAGGTGCCGACCAGTCCGACATCTCCTTCGTCAACGAAGCCGCCCGCATCGGCTTTCCCGTCATGGTGAAAGCATCGGCAGGTGGTGGTGGTCGTGGCATGCGTCTGGTCGACAAGGGTGAAGACCTGCTCGCCGCGCTGGCTACCGCACGGTCCGAAGCACAGAACGCGTTTGGCTCCAGCGAACTGATCATGGAAAAAGCCGTGATCGCTCCGCGCCATGTGGAAATCCAGATTTTTGGCGACACCCTTGGCAACTGCGTGTATCTGGGCGAACGTGACTGCTCCATCCAGCGTCGTCACCAGAAAGTGGTTGAAGAAGCGCCCTGCCCCGTCATGACGCCGGAGCTGCGCGAAAAAATGGGCAAGGCCGCTGTCGCTGCCGCCCAAAGCGTGAATTATGTTGGCGCCGGCACCGTCGAGTTCCTGCTCGACAAGGACAACCATTTCTACTTTCTGGAAATGAATACCCGTCTGCAGGTGGAACACCCCGTGACCGAACTCGTCACCGGCCAGGATCTGGTCGAGTGGCAATTGCGTGTCGCCAATGGCGAACCGCTGCCTTTGCAGCAGCATGAAATCACGCTGACCGGCGCAGCCATTGAAGTGCGACTGTATGCAGAAGATCCCGGTGCCAATTTCCTGCCGCAAACTGGCAAGGTACTGCGCTGGCAGCCCGCCAACCTGCCCGGCGTGCGTATTGATCACGGCATGCGTGAGGCCGGCGAAGTCAGCCCGCATTATGACCCTATGGTGGCCAAGGTGATTGCCTACGGCAAAACCCGCACCGATGCCGCCCGTCTGCTGGCTCGCGCACTGGATGACACCATCCTGCTTGGCGTAAATCACAACAAGCAGTTCCTCGCCAACCTGTTGCGTCACCCCGTGTTTGTCAGCGGCGATACATCAACTGCATTCATCGAACAGCATTTCAGCAATGACAGCAGCCTCAAGCCTGCCCTTGCCAACAGCGAAGCCCTGCTCGTGGCCGCTGCCCTTTTCCTGCATGACCTGCCCGCCCATTTCCACACAGGACTGACCGGCGCCACCCCGCTGATCCTGCAGTGCGGCGAGACCAGAACCGCACTTCGCCTGATGCTGGGTAACCAGACGCTCACAGCGGAAATAAACGGCACTACCTCCGTATTGACGGTGCACGCATTGCAGGAATCCAC
>CAYGBB010000175.1:0-1572 GCA_964347985.1 uncultured Moraxellaceae bacterium | reverse complement strand
CGCGATGGCAACAATCTCTTTCTCGATCTGGCCAACGGCAACCTGCAGATCACGGATGTCACCCAGGCACCACCGGCAACCGCCGACAGCGAAGGCGACGGCCAGTTGCGCGCCCCCATGGACGGCGCCGTGATCGACGTGCTGGTGGCAGAAGGCGCCACGGTGACCAAGGGCCAGACGCTCATCATCATGGAGGCCATGAAAATCGAGCATCAGCTCAAGGCCAACCGCGACGGTGTTGTGAAAACACTCAGCACCAGCCCGAAGCAGCAACTGAAAAAGCGCCAGCTGCTGCTGGTCATCGAATAACGCATCAACACATTAACCAGCGACACCGCGATCAGGAGTTACGCATGAGCAGTCTCAAGGGTAAAACCCTCTTCATCACCGGTGGCAGCCGTGGAATCGGCCGAGCCATCGCCTTGCGTGCCGCCCGTGATGGGGCCAACGTGGTCATTGCCGCCAAGTCCGCCGAGCCTCATGCCAAGTTGCCCGGCACCATTTTCAGCGTGGCGGAAGAAATCGAGGCCGCCGGTGGCCGTGCCCTGCCGCTGCAGGTGGATGTGCGTGAAGAAGACCAGGTACGTGCCGCCATGGCCAAGGCCGCAGAACACTTTGGCGGCATCGACATGCTCATCAACAACGCCGGTGCCATCAACCTGATGGGCGTCGAGCACACCCCGCTCAAGAAGTACGACCTCATCCAGGGCGTGAACCACCGCGCGACCTTCCTGTGTGCCCAGGCCGCACTGCCTTACCTCAAGCAGTCATCCCAGGGTCACATCCTCAGCCTGTCGCCCCCCATCAACATGGCACCGCACTGGCTCAAGCCCTTCTCGCCCTACACCGTCTCCAAGTACGGCATGACCATCCTCACGCTGGGCATGGCCGAGGAGTTCCGTGACTACGGCATCTCCTGCAACACCCTGTGGCCGGCCACCTACATCGCCACCGCAGCGGTCGAGGTCAATCTGGGCGGCGATGGCGCGGTTCAGGTCAGTCGCAAGCCGGAAGTCATGGCAGATGCCGCCCACGCCATCCTGGTCACTGCCCGTGGCGAGCTGACCGGCCAGAGCCTGCTGGATGAACAGGCCCTCGCCCGTATCGGCATTACCGACCTCAGCTCCTACAGTTGCATCCCCGGTAACGAAGACAAGCTGCAGCGCGACTTTTTCCTCGATTAATCCAGTCAATCCGGGCCAAATAGAATGCAGTTGCAGCATTCATGACTGTCAACGGCTTGAAGCCATCCCGGGGGGAAGGTACCTTAGGCGCACTTTTGCGACCGGTACGTCACCCCCCGGTCAACTCCCTGCAAACAGCCAGCGGAGCCCGCTCCCAGCAGTACGGGCCACCGAGGACACACGAAAATATGAGCCATCACGACATCATCACGCCTCTGGCATTTGCCCGCAAACTGGCCGCCATTACCCCCAAACTCCCGAAAATGCTGGTGGGTAAATGGCCGTTAGAATCGCGCCACACCAAAACTGTTGGGGTTCAACTGACGCTGGTCGCCTTCATTGATGGTTTGCAGCAGGAATACGAGTAAACGCCGACTGTCGCGCGGGT
>CAYGBB010000174.1:0-4915 GCA_964347985.1 uncultured Moraxellaceae bacterium | reverse complement strand
CAAGGAAACCATCCGTGCGTTCAAGGGCATTCTCGCTGGCGATTACGACAGCATGCCGGAACAGGCGTTCTACATGGTCGGCACCATCGACGAAGCCATCGAAAAGGCCAAGAAGCTTTAATCGATTGCAGAAGGCGGGGACCGCGTTGCGGTGCCCGTCATGCTTCATGATGAGGAAATGAACATGGCACATTCCATCAATTGCGATATCGTCAGCGCAACCGAGTCCATCTTCACTGGCAAGGTTACCCTGGTGGTGGCGCATGGTGTTCAGGGCGATCTCGGCATCCTGCCGGGTCATGCCCCGCTGCTGACCCAGCTCAATCCGGGTCCGGTGCGTGTGATCAAGGAAGATGGTACGGAAGAGGTCTATTACGTCTCCGGTGGCATGCTGGAAGTCCAGCCGACCATCGTGACCATCCTCGCTGACCATGCCATCCGCGCGCATGATGTGGACGAGGCTGCTGCCGAGCAGGCCCGCAAGGATGCCCTTGCCGCCCTGCAGAACCAGAAGAGCGAGATGGACACCTCTGCTGCCCTGGCGGCACTGGCCGAAGCCGCTGCCCAGCTGCGTACATTGCAACAGATGAAGAATCGCGCTGGCCGCGGCTGATTGCGGTACCGGCGACATGAAACGTCGCACAAAAAAGGGTAGCCTCCAGCTACCCTTTTTTTTTAAGTCTGGCGCTGCCCCGGGGCGAGTGGCCAGCATCAGTAAAACCGTTTGTTGATGGATCATGCCATGCAGGAACTCAGTGTTGTCATTCTCGCGGCGGGCAAGGGTACACGCATGAAGTCGGTGCTGCCCAAGGTGATGCAGCCACTGGCCGGCCGCCCCTTGCTGCGACATGTCGTGGATACCGCGCAGGCATTGTCTGCTCGCCGCACCCTGATTGTGTATGGCCATGGCGGCGATCTGGTGCAGAACGCCTTTGCCGGCACCGGCTTGCTCTGGGCCGAGCAGGCCGAGCAGAAAGGGACAGGTCATGCCGTCCAGATGGCACTGCCGCAGTTGCCGGCTACAGGCAGTACCCTGATCCTCTATGGCGATGTCCCGCTGACCACCGCCGCAACATTGAACCGTTTGATCGGGCTGGTCAGTGATGACCGGGTCATGGGGCTGATTACCCTGGTCATGGACAATCCCACCGGCTACGGCCGCATCGTGCGTGATGCGACGGGGCAGGTGCAGCGTATTGTTGAGCAGAAAGACGCGAACGATGCAGAAAAACAGATTCGCGAAGTGAATACCGGGATTTTCTGCGTGCCGAATGCATTGCTGCACAAATGGCTGCCGGCACTTAACAACAATAACGCCCAGGGCGAATATTACCTGACAGACATCATTGCCATGGCCGCGGCGGAAAAAGTGCGAATTGAAACCGTGCAACCGGCACAGTCATGGGAAGTGGATGGCATCAACGACAAGTTGCAGCTGGCCGCGCTGGAGCGGGTGTATCAGCGCGTACAGGCCGACGCCCTGATGCGGGCCGGGGTGACCCTGATTGACCCGGCGCGTCTGGATGTACGCGGCAGCATCACGCATGGCATGGATGTGCATATCGAACCGAATGTCATTTTTGAAGGCCGTGTTGTGCTTGGCAACAACGTGCGCATTGGCGCCAATTGCCAACTCAAGGATTGCGGGATTGGCGATAATGTCGTGATCAAACCGAATTCGCTGATTGACGAGGCAACCGTCGGTGCGGGTGCCGAGATAGGGCCGTTTGCGCGCCTGCGGCCGGGCACGGTGCTGGCTGAGAATGTGCATATCGGTAATTTTGTCGAAACGAAAAAAGCGCTGATCGGCAAGGGCTCAAAGGCCAATCACCTGGCTTATCTGGGCGATGCCGAAATCGGCAGTGGCGTGAATATTGGTGCGGGCACCATCACCTGTAACTATGATGGCGTGAACAAGCATCTCACCACCATAGGTGATAATGCCTTTATCGGAACGAATACCTCCCTGATTGCACCGGTCACCGTAGGCGCAGGAGCAACCACGGGTGCCGGATCGGCAATCAGCAAGAATGTTCCTGATAACACGCTGGCGGTGGCGCGTGGCAAACAGGTTGTGATTGAAAGCTGGCAGCGGCCGGTAAAAAAATAAACTGGAGTAACACGCATGTGTGGCATTGTTGGTGCGATCGGGCATCGTAATGTGGTGCCGGTTCTGGTCGATGGCCTGAAGCGTCTGGAATACCGTGGTTATGATTCTGCCGGTATTGCAGTGCTGGATCAGGGCAAGATTCATCGCGTGCGTCGGGTTGGCCGTGTTGTTGAAATGGAAAATGCGGCGCAGGCAGAAAATGTGAATGGGCAGCTGGGTATTGGCCATACGCGCTGGGCCACCCATGGCGGTGTCACCGAGCCGAATGCGCACCCGCATGTTTCCGGCGAACTGATTGCGGTCGTACACAACGGCATTATCGAGAATCATGACGAGAAGCGTGCCGAACTGAAGCTGCAGGGATACGAGTTCACGTCGCAGACCGACACTGAAGTCATTGCCCATCTTGTGCATCGTCATTACCTGCAGGACCATGACCTGTTTGCCGCGGTCCAGCGTGCCGTGAAGGAGCTGGAAGGCGCCTATGCCATTGCCGTGATTGCCCGTGACAATCCGGATCTGCTGGTGGTCGCGCGCATGGGTTGCCCATTGCTGATTGGCGTGGGTGAAGGTGAAAACTTTGTGGCATCCGATGTGTCGGCAGTGCTGTCGTCCACGCGTCGTGTCATGTACCTGGAAGAGGGTGATGTCGCCAGAATTACGCGTGAATCCGTGCAGGTATTTGATGGCACAGGTGCAGCCGTAGAGCGCAAGCTGCATCTTTCGGATGTATCGCTGGCATCGCTGGAGCTGGGTCCGTACAGCCATTTCATGCAGAAGGAAATCCACGAGCAGCCGCGCGCGATTTCCGACACCATTGAACAGATTCTTGCGCATGGTTTCACGCCGGGGCTGTTTGAGGGCGATGCAGAGGCCGTATTCAAGGGCGTGAAGAGTGTCCAGATCATTGCCTGCGGCACGAGTTTTTATGCGGCCTCGGTGGCGCGTTACTGGATCGAGGGCCTGACCGGCCTGCCTTGTGCGGTGGAAATTGCGAGCGAGTACAGGTATCGCGCGGCAGTTGCCAGCCCCGACAACCTGATCGTGACCATCTCGCAGTCGGGTGAAACGCTCGACACCATGGAGGCACTCAAGTACGCCATGTCGCTGGGTCAGCACCGCACCCTGTCGATCTGCAATGTGCGTGAGTCAGCGCTGCCGCGCAGCTCGGCAGTGGTGTTCTACACACGCGCGGGTGCAGAAATCGGTGTCGCCTCCACCAAGGCTTTCACCACCCAGCTGGTGGCATTGTTCACGCTGGCCATCACGCTCGGCAAGCTGAACGGGCGGGTGACGGATGCTGCAGAAATCGAATATCTGGATGCCCTGCGCCACCTGCCGGGCAGTGTGCAGCACGCGTTGAATCTGGAACCGCAAATCAAGCTGTGGGCCGAGCGCTTTGCGGTCAAGCATCATGCGCTCTTTCTGGGCCGTGGCGTGCATTTCCCGATTGCGATGGAAGGGGCGCTCAAGCTCAAGGAAATCACGTATATCCATGCCGAGGCGTATCCGGCCGGCGAGCTCAAGCACGGCCCGTTGGCGCTGGTTGATGAAGACATGCCGGTGGTGGTGATTGCGCCGCACGATGCGCTGCTGGAGAAAGTGAAGTCCAACATGCAGGAAGTGAGTGCGCGTGGCGGCGAGCTGTTTGTATTTGCCGATCTGGATTCCAATTTTACGGAGTCTGAAGGGGTGCATGTGATCCGTACCCCGCGCAATGTCGGCATCCTGTCGCCGATTGTGCACACGATTCCGGTACAGCTGCTGGCGTATCACACGGCGCTGGCGCGAGGCACCGATGTCGACAAGCCACGAAACCTGGCGAAATCTGTGACGGTCGAATAAGAACGGTTGAATAAAAACAGGCCCGCAGATGCGGGCTTTGTCTTGTACGGAAAAGAAAAATATAAATACAAGGGAGCTGTCATGCCTTCAATAAAACAGACCTTGCTCTGGTCATTCATCACCCTGATCGGCGTTACGGCGCTGGGCGTGCTTGCCCTGAGCAACGGTGAAAGCATCAATGCCGTGTGGCTGATGACGGCGGCCATCTGTGTCTATCTGATTGCCTATCGCTTCTACAGTCGTTTCATCGCCGAGCGGGTATTGCAGCTGGATGACAGTCGCATTACACCGGCGGTGCGCAACAATGACGGCATGGATTTTGTACCGACAGACAAGTTTGTCCTGTTCGGGCATCACTTTGCCGCGATTGCGGGCGCAGGCCCGCTGATCGGGCCGGTGCTGGCGGCACAGATGGGCTACCTGCCGGGGACGCTGTGGATTCTGGCGGGTGTGGTAGTGGCGGGTGCAGTGCAGGATTTCATCATCCTGTTTTCATCGGTACGCCGTAACGGCCGCTCACTGGGAGACATGATCAAGACGGAAATGGGTAGCGTACCTGGCGTGATCGCCAGCATCGGCATTCTTGCCATCATGATCATCCTGCTGGCGGTACTGGCGCTGGTGGTGGTGAAGGCGCTGGCGCATTCACCCTGGGGCATGTTCACGATTGTGGCGACGATGCCGATTGCCGTCTTCATGGGCATCTACATGCGCTATATCCGTCCGGGCCGGATTGGTGAAATTTCCGTGGTGGGGTTTGTGTTGCTGATCCTTTCCATCTGGTTTGGTGGCCATGTGGCGGCGCATCCGTACTGGGGGCCGTTCTTCACGCTCAAGGGTGAGACCATTGCCATGCTCATGATTGGCTATGGTTTTGTCGCCTCGGTATTGCCGGTCTGGCTGCTGCTGGCACCCCGTGATTACCTGTCGACGTTTCTCAAGGTCGGCACGATTCTCGGA
>CAYGBB010000173.1:0-4935 GCA_964347985.1 uncultured Moraxellaceae bacterium | reverse complement strand
GACCAAGGCATGGAGGTGATCTCCTGAAATTCTTATGTTTTTGTTCTAGTTAATTAGGCGGCGCGAGCCTACGCATGCTAGTCGGAGTACATCCGATGCAGCTGTTGTTTTTTGTTATCCCTCGCCCCGCAAGGCTGCCGTACTTTCTCACACTCTGCCGCCTCCGGGCAAGGTAAACGACTGTTCACACCCCCTGACCAGCCTCCTGGCCTGGCACTTCCAGCAAGGAGCGGACAAAAGGAATGGTCAGACGCCGCCCAGCCTGCAGGGATTGGCGGTCCAGGTGCTCCAGACAAGACAGCAACCGTCCCGGTTCCCGGGGTGCCCGCGTCACCAGATACCGAAGTACGTCCGTCTCCAGAATCAGGCCCCGACGCAGGGCGGCCGCCCGAATCAATGCCTCCCTACTGGCATCATCCGGCAGACCCAGACTCCATACCGGAGCAAGACTCAAGCGGGACACCAGGTCCGGCAAGCACATACCCAGACCCGAGGGCGTGGCCTCCCCTGCAAATACCAGGCGAGTCCCCTTGCCCATGCAGCGGTTAAACAGATGGAACATGGCTTCTTCCCATGCCGCATTACCGGCAATGGCCTGCACATCATCAAAGGCGAGGAGCGCCTGGGTTTCCAGCCCCTCCAGCACCTCAGGCGAGGACTGGCCTAGCTCGTCCAGGGGCAGCAACACCGCGGACAACCCCGAAGCCTCCGCCTCGGCACACAGCGCGGCCAGAAAGTGGGAACGGCCACAGCCATTACTTCCCTGCACATAAAGCCGCTGGCCCGGTTGACCAAGCAGGTCACGTGCGAATGCAACCAGTGCTGCGTAGCTATCACCCGCAAAGTCCGACAGCCGTGCATCCGGCCGAGGTCGCACGTAGTTCAGCAGGAGTTGTTCACCCAGCCGCATCGTCACTTCCCTTGTTAACCGGCTCTCCGCCCTCTTCAGCATCACCGCCAGCGGGGGAAGGCTGGTACAGGCGGCTTTGCTGATAATGCTCGTGGCCGTGCCGTAGCAGTACCATGATCACCGCAGCAGCAGGAAGCGCCAGCAACATGCCGGCAAAGCCGAACAGCTGACCGCCGGCCATGATGGCAAAAATCACTGCCACCGGGTGCAGGCCAATCTTGTCGCCCACCAGAAATGGCTGCAGTACCCAGCCCTCAATCGCCTGCCCCACGGCAAACACGGCCCAGATCATGAGCACCGCCTGAAAATTCCCGAACTGCACCAGTGCGGCAGCGGTGGCAGATACTATGCCAATGGCAAACCCGAAATACGGAATGATGCTACCCAGCCCCGCCAGCAAGCCGATCATCAGCGCCAGCTTGAGGCCCACAATCTGCAAGCCCACGGCATACACCACACCCAGCGCCACCATGACCATGAGTTGCCCACGCAGGAATGCGGCCAATACCTCGTCGCACTCCCGTACCATCTGGCTGACACGCGGCTCAATGTTGCGAGGGATCAGGTTCCGGATGCGCTCCAGCAGATCATCCCAGTCCAGCAGCAGGTAGAACGTCACCACCGGAATCAGGGCCAGCATGCCGCCCAGCGCCAGAATATCCATGCTCGACTTGGCTACCTGGGTCAATACATTGCCTGCAGCAGAGCCGGCTTCTACCCAGTAGCTGGACAGCCAGGTACCTATCAGGTCCATGTCGAGACGATCAATCTGCACATGAACATGCTTCTCGATCCAGGGAATGCCCTCACGGTTGAACCAGCGCAACAGCCGCGGCAGGCGCGATTCCAGATAAACGATCTGCTGCCAGAGCAAGGGCAACACCAGCACCAGCGTCACTACCGACGCACCGATGAGTGAAAAAAATGACAGGCTAACGGCCCAGGTTCGCTTCAGTCCCAGGCGCATCAGGCGATTGACCAGGGGATTCCCCAGATAGGCCAGCAAGGCTCCCGCCGCAAACGGCATCAGGATGGGGGCAAGCAGGTAAAGCAGCCACCCCAGCACAAGAAAGGCCAGCAACATCAGCCACGGACGGATATCGGTCATGATCATCCCTGATAAACAGGCTTAAAGGGGTGATTGTACAGGGGGAAGCGGCTGTACCGGGAGAGAAAGCGCCATGACATCCGGCTCCCAGCGGCAAAACACCAGGGGCGACGTTAGCGCTCCCGCCTCCCGGAGCAAAGGTTCAATCCCGGGCAAGGGGCTCACGATCGGGATGCGCGGCTCGGCGCCCAGCGCACCTGCCCAGAACCCTGTTCCGTTGCCCTGCGCTGTAAACCAGGCCTCACCCCGCTGCACACGAATCAACTGCACCTGCCGGACACCAGCCAGCCCTTGCAAGGCCTTCTGCACAGCCAGCACAGACTTGAGGTCCTGCACATTCTCCACACGAAGCACGGCACGACCAGCAGCCTCTGGCCATTGCTGGTCTGCCGCAAGGCTTTCCGCCAGGACTACTGGCAGCATTGCCGGTGAGGTATCAGCACCTGCACCAGGAATCACGCCCTCGCGAAACGCCAACGCACTCCACAGCCGCCAACGACTGTTAGTGGCCAGAACCAGTACATCCGCCTCATGGGCTGCCAGCAAGCCTGGAATCGAGGCATTTCCAGATGACGTCAATGTGCCAAGAAGTGGAGCAAACTCCGGAGAAGGATCCTTCGGGGAAAGGATCATCCCCCGCCGGTTCGCGGCATTCCGCACCTCAGGCAGGCCCGCCATGTTGACCCAGCGGCCCTCTTCCTCTCGAAGCAGTAACACCCTGGGTGATTGCCAGGCGCGCAGGCCGGACAGTGCCACCAGACGTTCCGGACGTGATATCCACGGCATAGGATCCAGCAAGGCCTTTTGTACTGCAGTACTGTCAAATACGGCAGAGGTCCCGGCCAGCGCCAGCATGGAACTCGCCAAACGCCGTCCGTCAGCCCCTTCATCTGCCTGCAGCAGTAATGGCCAGAGCAACACCAGTCCTACCCAGAAGCGCCAGCGCATGTTCTTTCCTGCCCGATGATGAATTCCGGCAAGAAGCATACCGCACGCCCGAACAAAGAAGGCAGTATGAATGGGCAGGTTTTTTGCCACATATCACGTATAATGCGCACCCCTGTTACCGCCCTGTGTGCCTGCCGCCATGTCCGAAGCCAAGCCCTCTCTCAGTTACAAGGATGCCGGAGTTGATATCGATGCCGGTGATGCTCTGGTCGAGCGCATCAAGGGTGTTGCAAAGAAGACGGCCCGCCGTGAAGTTCTTGGTGGTCTTGGCGGCTTTGGCGCGCTCTGTGAAATCCCGGAAGGCTATCGCCAGCCCGTGCTGGTCTCCGGCACCGATGGTGTCGGCACCAAGCTCAAGCTGGCGCTGGAACTGAACCGTCATGAAAGCATCGGCATTGATCTCGTCGCCATGTGCGTCAACGATCTCGTTGTCACCGGTGCCGAACCCCTCTTCTTCCTCGACTACTACGCCACTGGCCACCTGAATGTGGACACGGCAGCGACCGTTGTGACCGGTATTGGTGAAGGCTGCCTGCAGGCCGGTTGCGCACTGGTTGGTGGTGAAACGGCTGAAATGCCCGGCATGTACGAAGGCGAAGACTACGATCTCGCCGGCTTTGCCGTCGGTGTGGTAGAGAAGTCCGAGATTATCGACGGCAGCAAGGTGAAGGCCGGTGATGTGCTGATCGGCGTTGCCGCCAGCGGCGTACATTCCAATGGCTACTCGCTGGTCCGCAAGATTCTTGCCGTCAGCAAGGCCGACCTCAAGGGCACCATTGCCGGCAAACCAATGGCCGATGTGCTAATGGCCCCGACCCGTATCTACATCAAACCGCTGCTCTCGCTCATCAAGGCACTGCCCGTGCATGCCATGGCCCACATCACTGGCGGCGGCCTCCCCGGCAACCTGCCACGCGTGCTGCCGGAAGGCTGCGATGCCCGCATTGATGAAAGCTCCTGGACCTGGCCTCCGGTATTCCAGTGGCTGCAGGAAAACGGCGGCGTTGAGCGCTTCGAGATGTACCGCACGTTCAACTGCGGTGTCGGCATGGTTGTCGTGGTGCCGGCGGATCAGGCCGATGCGGCGATTGCCCACCTGGATGCGGCTGGCGAATCCGCCTGGCGTATTGGTGAAATCGTGCCGTCCACCCACACCGAACCCACAGTCGTGTTTGCCTGATGCTCAACATTGTCGTGCTGATTTCGGGCTCCGGCTCGAATCTGCAGGCCATCATTGACTGCGTTGCGGCGGGCCGCCTCAAGGCCCGCATTGCCGGGGTGCTCTCCAACAAGGCTGATGCCTATGGCCTGGCTCGGGCACAACACGCCGGGATTGCTACCGCCGTAGTGGCTCACACGGACTACACCGACCGCGAATCCTTTGATGCGGCCATGATGGAGCAGATTGATGGCTGGCAGCCCGATGTTGTCGTTCTGGCCGGTTTCATGCGCATCCTCACTCCCGCCTTTGTCCAGCACTATGAAGGCCGCCTGCTCAATATCCACCCCTCCCTGCTGCCCCGCCACAAGGGCATGCACACGCATCGTCGCGCCCTGGAAGCGGGTGACAGCGAGCACGGCTGCTCCGTTCACTTCGTGACAGCCGAGCTTGATGGCGGTCCGGTGGTTGCGCAGGCAGTGGTTCCCGTCCTTCCTCACGATAACGAAACACTCCTTAACGAGCGCGTACACAAGAGCGAACACCAGATCTACCCCGAAGTGTTAATCTGGCTGGCGAGTGGGCGGCTTGTGTACCGTGAAGGCCAACCCTGGCTGGACGGCAACAAAATGACCACTCCCCCCCAGCTTCATTACGCGGCATGAGCCAATCCCGCTCGCCTGCATAAGCTGGCACCATTTTGTCACGCAAGGAAAATCACCATGCGCTCGCTGATTGCCATTGCCCTTCTGATTACCAGCCCCCTTTTGCAAGCGTTTGAGCTGAGCCCGTATACCGCCAGCTATCACT
>CAYGBB010000172.1:0-4969 GCA_964347985.1 uncultured Moraxellaceae bacterium | reverse complement strand
GGTTGTGAATGCCGGTGAGCGCATCGGTACGACTGAGATGACGGATCATGTCTTCGCGTTTGCGCCACCAGTTCAGGGTCTGGTCGGCCAGTATCACAATCAGGACGATATGAGGGGCGGCAAACAGAAAGTTACTGCTGGTCCAGAACAGCTGGGCGGCTGCCGTTGCCGGTGGAATTACCACGGGCGCATAAGGCAGCAGGCCGGCCGATGAGGCATAACTCAAGCCGACAATGGCGGCCAGCGCCGCTATGAAAGCGGTCCAGACCACCGCGCGGTTCAGCACAATAAAACCGAAGACCGGTCCACCCAGCAGGACGACCCCGGCGGACAGGGTCAGGGTGCCGATGTAATGGCTGCACACCGACAGCGTCAGAGCAAAGTAAACCGTGGTGATCAGCTGGAAGCGCAGGGAGTTCGGGTGCTTGCGGCGCAGCAGCAGGCCTGTGCCGAACAGAAGTATGCTGCCTGCGGTCAGGATCAGCACCAGCGTGGTCAGTTCGTGCATGACCGGCACATTGATCAGTTGGTCCCGGTCTGGCCGGTACAGGGCATATTGCCCCCAGAGCAAATACTGGGAATAAGTCAGAATGAGCATGACCACGGGGATCATGCCTTTATCCGTTGCGCTCCATTCCAGTACCGATGCAATACGTTGTCGCCACGAGTTCATTGCTTGCATGTCCCTGCCCGTATTTCTATGGATGGCGTCCGTAACAACCTGCCTGGTGCCGGCGGGCTTGCCTGAGTGTCCAATATTTACCCATTCCCTGCCGTCATGCCAGACCAGTGGGAAGGGCCGGGGTGCCGGTGGTCACTGGCGTGCAGGCAGGTCAGCGCACCCATGCCTGCAGTGCCCGCCCGGATGCGGTATTGTGGCGACTTGCCAGTTTTTGTTACGGAGCCGTCATGACTGAACTTGTCACCATTAACGTTGTCGACCATGTTGCCGATATCCGCCTCAATCGCCCCGAGAAGATGAATGCCCTGAGCATTCCCATGTTCGAGGCCATCAATGCCGCGGCAGAGCGCGTCATGTCGGATCGCTCCATCCGGGCGGTGGTACTGTCCGGCGAAGGTCGCGCCTTCTGTGCCGGCCTCGATCTCTCCAATTTCACCAATCCCGACAGCTTCGGCGGGGGCGATGCCTTCGGCAATGGCCGTGGTGGTTACTGGCCGAATTTTTACCAGAAGCCCGGTTACCTCTGGAAAGATGTGCCGGTGCCCGTGATTTGCGCCCTGCATGGTGTTGTTTTTGGTGGCGGCCTGCAGATTGCGCTGGGGGCAGACATCCGCATTGCCCATCCGGACACCCGGTTATCGCTCATGGAGATCAAGTGGGGTCTGATTCCCGACATGAGTGGCACCCAGACCCTGCGTGATCTGGTGCGACTGGATATTGCCAAGGAGCTCGCCTTTACCGGACGCATCGTGGAGGCACCGGAAGCACAGCAGATCGGTCTGGTAACGCACCTGGATGACAACCCGCGAGAGGCAGCACTGGCCATGGCGCGCGAGATCGCCCAGAAAAATCCGCAGGCCATCACCCTTGGCAAGTTGCTGCTGGAAAGTACCTGGCATGGTGCTGATGCCCGTGGTCTGGAAATGGAGGAAAAACTCCAGGCCAGATTGCTGATGACGCCCAACCAGATGGAGGCCGTGATGGCCGGCATGCAGAAGCGCCCGGCAAACTTTGCGGAACGCACCATTGACCGACTGCACCGTGACGATCCGCTGAAGAACCTGGCGTAACCTTGACCTTTTAATTCCGGCCTTCTCAAGGACAGAGCCATGCCACCACATGCATCACGCCCCCTGATTCTTCTTGGTACCGTACAGGGCGCGGTGCTCTGGTGGCTGTGGCATGCCTTCAAGCTCCAGTTGTGGCCATCCACAGCGCCGCTGTGGCAGGGCGCTATCCTGTGGCTGGCGCTCGCCATTCCTGCCGCATTTTATCTGTCTGAAAATGCCGGCCTGACACGGCAGCGTCGTGGCGGATTACTGGTGGCCGTCGCGGTGACCTATGCCCTGTTCGGTCTTTATGCCGGCTGGATGGGGATGCCGCTGGAGACGCTGGAGCGCAGTGCTCCTCCTGCGGCATTCGGGCAGGTACTGGCCGCCCTGATCATGGGCTTCATGCTGATCCCGCTCGTGGCCGCATGGGATGCCTCACAACGGAAATGGCATTACCCGCAGCTCTTCGAGCTGGCGTGGCGCAACGGCTTGCTCACGGCCAGTGTCATTGCGCTCACGGGATTGTTCTGGGCCGTGTTGTGGGCCGGCGCCATGCTCATGAGCAGCCTTGGCCTGTCGTTTATCAAGGAACTTATCGAGGAGCCCGTTTTCGGATTTCCTGTCACCGGTATGGTGGTGGGCGCCGTGTTTGCACAAGGGCATGCCCGTGCCGACATGCTGATCAATCTGCGCCGCTACTGGCTTGCGCTGAATACGTGGTTGTTGCCTCTGTTGCTGGTGTTTGGCGTGATGTGGGTGCTGGCCCTGCCTTTCACCGGTCTTGAGCCACTCTTCAGGACAAAACAGGCCGCGTTCATTTTGTTGTGGTTTACCGCGCTTGCAGTACTGTTCATCAATGCCGCCTGGCAGGATGGCAGCAGTAACGACCACCGGAATGGCAACAGCAGCGCCGACGTCATGCCCTATCCGCAATGGCTCGCGCAGTTTGTCCGTTTTGCCTGGATAACCCTCGTGCCGCTGACGCTGGTAGCCGGCTGGGCACTGTATCTGCGTATCCATCAATATGGATGGACAGAAGACCGGGTCTGGGCCGCATTTGTCTGGCTGCACGCAGCCCTGTACGCCATCGGCTACTCGCTCTCGATCTTTGCACGCTGGTTGCCGCGTCTGCAGGGGCGCGGCTGGATGCCAAGTGTTGGCCCCACCAATGTTTTCGTGGCGGTTGTCGGCGTCATCAGTCTCGCATTGCTGGTATCGCCCGTGTCGGATCCTCGCCGGCTGGCCGTCAATGATCAGGTCGCCCGCTTGCATGCCGGCGACGTTACTCCCCAGGAATTTGATTACCGCTATCTGCGATTCCAGTCCGGGCGCTGGGGCTTGCTCGCCCTGCAGCAACTGAGCGCAGGCAAGGGCGATGCCCGCAGTGCAGACATTGCCGGCCGTGCCCGACAGGTACTCGCCCAGAAAAGCCGTTATGGCGAAGATGCAAAGTCACCAGCCCGGCAGGCACTGACACGGGAAGAAGCACGTACCCGTGTTTCCGTCTTGCCGGAAGGAATGCTTCTTGATGATGCCTTGCTGGATGTACTGCGTGATCCGGCAGCCGTGCAGCGCACACGACTGTGTTTGCAGCCCGACAGCAATTGCACGGCCTGGCTGCATGATTTCAATAATGACGGGCGGAATGAAGCCCTGCTGCTGGTGACACAGGGGCAGCGGCAATCAAACTGGACGCAGGCACTGCTGTTTGCTGAAAAACAGAATGGCTGGGAGTTTGCGGCCGAGTACAACGGCAATACCTCCCTGCAGGAATGGCGGCAGGCCATCGGGCAGCAACAGGTGAAAACCGTGCGGCAGGCGTGGCCGGATCTGCAGGTCAACAACAAGTTGGTGCCGGTATCAAGCTCCGAAAAACGATGAACCCGGATTAAATGGCCAAGCTTTTTGGTAACGGGCGCCAGCTCAGTTTTTGTCGGCGCCTGGCAGCGCAAGATCTTTGGGCCAGAGCAGCCACATTTGCCCTTGCTGCTTCATTTTTCCTGCCAGTGCTGCGGCATCGTGGCCGAAGCCCCAGAAAAAATCCGCGCGCACCGGGCCGCGAATGGCACCACCGGTATCCTGCGCCTGTACCAGCCGGTTCATCACGGCACCGGTGTCCGGCCGCGTGGTCGCCAGATAGACAGGGCTGCCCAGTGGCGTGAATTTCGGGTCGACAGCAATGCTGGCGGCATCGGTCAGCGGCACATTGAGCGCACCGATTGCTCCTGTGTTGTTATCCGGCATGGTGCGGAAAAATACATAACTGGGATTGGCATTCAGCATTTCCTGCAGGCGCTGCGGGTTGGCCTGTGCCCATGCACGAATGCTCTGCATGCTCGCTTGTTCCAGCGTCAGCTCGCCATTATCCACCAGCCATTTGCCAATGGAGCGATAGGGGTGGCCGTTCTGGTCGGCATAGCCCAGTCGCAGCAACGAGCCATCTTCCAGCTGGATACGACCAGAGCCCTGCACCTGCAAAAAGAATGCATCCACGGCATCGTCGGCCCATGCGAGCACCTCGCCCTTGACGGGCGTGCTATCACGTTCAATATCTTCGCGGGACCAGTAAGGCAGCACCTTGTTGCCTACCAGCCGGCCACGCAAACGCAGGCCCTTGAGATCCGGGTACACACTGCCCAGCTCCAGCGTCAGCATGTCGGGTGGCACGCCATACAGCGGCACGCTGCCGGGTTTTTGTGTAAGGCTGCCGGTCAGCAGAGCCTCGTAATAACCGGTGATCAGGCCCGTATCACTGCCAGTGCTGCTCGCTATTTGCCATGGCGAAAAGTGGAGTTCGAAAAAAGCCTGAATGCCCGCATTGTCCTGGGGACTCACGCTCGCCGCCGTCGAGCAAATGGCCTGCCAGTCGCTGCGGCGGGATAATTTTTCACAGGATTTCAGCCATGCCGGCCAGCTGGCTTGAAGTTGTTCGCCCGGCCAGCCGGGAAGATCCTTCCAGTCTGCTGCTGTGTAAACAGCCGTAACAGGTGCAGGCTTTGTTTCCGGTGCCGTAGCGGGGGGCGGCGCAGGAATACAGGCCGGCGCGGTGACGGCTTGCTCAGGCGCGTGGCGGAGCAGGGAGCAGCCGGTGAGCAGGGTCGGAGCAAGCGCCAGGGACAGGAGTGCCAGAGTTGCGTGTCGCATGAGTGATTTCCGGGAAAGCAGGATGAGGGTTCTTACGCAAACCCGGCATCGATAGTAGTGGGTGTCCTGTGTTCAATCGTTCAATTCGGAC
>CAYGBB010000171.1:0-4975 GCA_964347985.1 uncultured Moraxellaceae bacterium | reverse complement strand
ATAGTAAACCGCTGGCAACACCAGCAACTTGTCAAAAATTTCACGACGCATCTCATAAACAATGCTGCGGGAAACCAGCGACAGAAAATAGTTGCCAACAAAGGACCCGACACCACGCATGAAGACGACACCGATCACCAGCACAGGAAACCAGTTCATGTACTCCTGGTTCTTGTTATTGATGGCGTCGATAATGAACTGGATAAGCTTGGCACTGGCGGCTTCGGTCAGACCATTAAACAGGAAGCCTAGCGTGCCGATAAGGAAGAATACCCAGAAGCGGGCCGTGTACTTCAACAGACGCCGGTAAGCCTGCGTGCCGGACATCGGCGTTGCGGGAATCGGTGTACTCATGCGTGATGACCATCGAAAAAAGCCGGCACTCCGATCGGGGGCAAGCCGATCAGGTAGTGCCAGGGAACAGCCCGATTATTTCTGATCAGGCTGTCGGGTACTGATGCTGAGATTCTGGAAGCCCATCTGGCCAGCGACATCCATCACGGTGACCACCGCCTGGTGTGGTGCATTACCATCAGCGGAGAGCATGAATGGCAATTCGTGATTCCCCTCACTGGCCTTTTCAATGGCTGAGCGCAGGCTGGTTGCCTGCTTGCTGGCAAGCACCAGACCATTCACCGCATACTCACCGCCAGCGCTGACCGAAACCTCAATGCTGTTGGCAGGCACCGTTGTCGCCGCCTCACCCTTGGCTTCCGGCAGGGCAATCTGCAGCTTGCTGGACTTGGTAAAAGTCGTGGACAGCAGAAAAAACACAATCATGAACAGCAGGCAATCAATCAGCGGCGTGAGATTGAGCTCCAGCGTGTCCTCGGCACGGCGACGAAACTTCACGCCACCTTCTCCTTGGTTACTGGTGCCTTTGCGGGCTTCCCGGCCTTGGCACGCTCCTGAAAATCAACTTCACGATCGCCATGCACGATATCCACCAGCTTGATGGCCTGCTGCTCCATTTCCACAGTCAGACTCTGGACATGCCGGGTGAACCATCGGTGCATGACCATGGCCGGAATGGCCACCACCATACCGCCGGCCGTGGTAATCAGGGCCTTGGAGATGCCACCGGCCAGCATGGTGGGGTCGTTGAGGCCATTGGCCGTGACCGCCATGAAAGCTTCGATAATCCCTACCACCGTGCCGAGAAGGCCCAGCAAGGGGGAAATCACCGCAATCGTACCCAGCAGGCTGAGATATTTCTCGAGATCATGAACAACATGCGAGCCTGATTCCTCGATGCTTTCTTTCATGATGTCGCGGCCGTGCTTGCTGTTGAGCAGGCCGGCAGCCAGGACCTCTCCAAGAGGGGAATCGGCCCGCAGCTGTTTCAGCTTGCCGGCATCAAGTTCATTATTGCGTATCCACTGCCAGACCCGGGCCAGCAGATCAGGAGGCGCCACACGACTGGTGCGCAAGGTCCATGCCCGTTCAAGGATAATGGCAACCGCCAGCATTGATGCCAGAACAATCGGCAGCATCAGCCAGCCACCCGCTTTGATCAACTCCCACACGGTGTCGCACTCCTTGAGCCGAAATAAAGTATCAGGATAAAACGGAGCCTACTTTACCGGTATTCCCTACCCCCGCCAAGCGCGCCGGCAGCGCGCTGCTTCGCAAAAAATACAAGCGACTCAGTGCGTTGCATTACCTTGCTCCTCCCGCCACCAATATCGACCGGCCTGCTGCCGGTATCCGCTCCACGCCACTTCCCCCGAGGCCCGCAACTGCAGCGTGATAGCCCCCAGATCGGCAGTGTTGAGCATGAGGCTACCTGCCTCGGCAACCCGCTGCTGCACAGCCTTTGCCGGATGACCAAACTGGTTGAGATACCCCGCTGAAGCGATGCTCAGCCGTGGCGACACGGCAGACAGCCACTCCACTGTACTGGCCTGGCGGGCACCGTGATGCCCCAGCACCAGAATGTCTGCCCGCAATCCTGCTCCCGCATCGAGCAGGGCGTATTCACCGGGCGCCTCAAGATCGCCGGGCAGAAGAATGGACACCCGCCCCTTTGACACATGCAGCACGCAGGAACGGTTGTTGTCGGAAAGCCCCTCCTGCAAGACGCTTAATGGTGACAGCACGACAAACTGCCAGCCATCGACCTGCCATTGCTGGCCGGCCTGACAGGGCTGATGCCGGATACCCTGCATCCCGGACAGGCTTGCCGGCCAGGCCCCCAGCACATCATTGACCGGCATGCCCGCGAGTACCGATCTGGCACCCCCGGTATGATCCAGATCGTCATGGCTCAACACCAACCGGTCCAGTGAGCCTACCCCCTGTTGCCGCAAGGCCGGAAGGATGATCCGGCGACCCGCATCCTGGTCACCCATACCGGGTCCGGTGTCATAGAGCAGCCGGTACTCATTGATTTCCAGCAGTACGGACAGCCCTTGCCCCACATCAACAACCGTCATGCGCAGCCCACCCGGAAAGGGCGGCTGATGGACAAAAAATACGGGCAACAGAAAAAGTGGGGCCAGCAACCGCAAACGGCGCTGAAACGGCTGAAGCAGACACACCGTGGCCAGCACCGCCCATAAAAAACCGCTGCGACCCGGCAGGCTCCAGTCGACGCTGGCTGCGGGCCACCCCTGAAACTGCACCAGCAGGGCATCCAGTACAGCCATCAGCTTGATGGCCAGCAACCAGATCATGTCGGCCCATCCGGGCGCAACTGCCCAAAGCAACATCCCGAGCAGGCCCAACGGCACCACCAGAAACGTCACTACTGGCACGGCGAGCAAATTGGCAAATGGTGAAACCCAACTGGCCCGCTCAAAGAACCAGAGCGTGAGTGGCAAGAGCAACAACGACAAAGCAAGCTGCATATGCACGCCCTGGCGCCACGCAGGCAAGTGAGCCTGCGTCTGGCCTGCCAGCATGAGGATGGCAACCGCACCAAACGACAGCCAGAAACCCACGGCATGCACGGATAATGGCCACCCCAGCAACACCGCCAGCATGGCCAACCCCAGAACCTGCAATGCCGGCAGGCGGCGCTCGGCTCCCTGCGAAAACCCTACCACTGCCAGCATGACAAGGGTGCGCTGCGTTGGTACGGAAAATCCGGCCACCAGGCTGTACGCCAATGCCACCAGCAGACCGATCAACAGGGCCGGCTTGTGCAAGGGCACTCTCAGGCCCAGCCAGGGCACCCGTCGCAACAACTGCCAGGCCAGCCAGGCAGCCACTATCGCCAGCAAGGTAATGTGCATGCCGGAAATGGCCATGAGATGAATCACGCCAGTCGCCGCATACCGCTCCCAAGCCTCAGGAGCCACCAGCGCCCGATCCCCGGTGATCAGGGCAAGCACTACACCCGCCATGTCCTGCCCGGGGAAACTCGCCTGAAAATGTTGCCGCAGGGAAAGCCTTAAACCATCTACCGACCAGTGTGGTGCTGCCTTGCAGTGAGCATCTCGCGCCGAGCCAGTGGCAGTCACGCCCTCGGACAACAGCCATGCCTCATAATCGAATCCGCCCGGGTTGGCCGCACCATGCGGACGCTTCAGCCGTACAGTGAGCGCGCAGTCCGCCCCCGGCAATGGCATGACCGGGTCACGCAAATTGAGCTGCCACAGCCCCTGTGGCAACCATTCGGTGTTGTTGACGGCAGAAGGACGAAAGCGCAATCGCCAACCGCCATAGCGGTCAGGCTCGGGGACCCCTTCCACGTGACCACTCACTTGCAGTGACCGCGCCTCCAGAGTTGCAGGTATGGCTGCTGCCAGCTGCTGTGTCGCCACCGCAGTGGCAAGTGCAAAGGTCAGTAATGCCGGAACAGGCCACCACAACCATGGGCGACGGAATCGCCACCAGCCCAGCAAGAATAGTGGTGTTACGGCCAGCGTCCACCAGCCAGGAGGCAGACTGGGCAGCAGGGGTAAAATGAGCAGGCCGGCAACGGCGCTTGTGATAAAAGGTCCCACAGCACATCCATGTGAACGGGAAAGCGTGTGCTTTTAACACGAAAGTGCCAGACAAACACAGAATTGACCCGGCACCTTCTAAAGTGAAAGATGGCAGCATTCTCGCGAGGCTCTACCTGCGCATGCCGAAAAACCTGATTCGACGTTACCTGCCCCATCCGGACAGGATCATCCACCACCGCAGCCTGCGCTTCATGAGCAAGCGGTTGGCGGACCCAAGCCTGTGGCACCTCAACAAGCGTTCGGCCGCCGGAGCAGTATTCTGGGGGCTGTGGTGTGCCTTTCTGCCAATGCCCTTGCAGATGCTGCCCGCGGCGGCGGCAGCCATCCTGTTTCGCGTCAACCTGCCACTGTCAGTGCTGCTGGTGTGGGTCACCAATCCGCTCACCATGATCCCGCTGATATACCTGGCTTATTTTCTGGGCAGTCAGTTGCTGGGCACGCCCATGCCTGATGGCGAGGAAATCCGACATTTGGTGACTTATCTGGGTGATGTGGTGCAGGGCATGTTTTCTGGCAATGCACCGGCCTCGCAGAAGATGCTCAGCCGCCACCTTGAGCCCTTGCTGCTGGGCTCGCTGGTCTCCGGCTTGCTGTTTGCCTGCTGCGGGTATGTGCTGATGCGGGTTTTCTGGCGCTGGCATGTGATAATGGCATGGAGAAAACGCCAGCGCCGCCGTGCCGCCCATCCGTCCTGAATCTGTTCAGTATCAGGAAACAACCAGACGGCCGTGATCCATGCGCAACAGTCGCTGAGCCTTGCCGGCCAGCGCCGGATCATGGGTCACAATCACAAAACTGATGCCCAGCTCACGGTTGAGTTCGCTCAGCAACGCCTGTACTTCCTGTGACGTGTCATTATCGAGATTGCCGGTTGGCTCATCCGCCAATACCACTGCCGGCTTTGTCACCAATGCACGTGCCAGCGCCACACGCTGACGCTCACCACCGGACAGTTCTGCCGGCTTGTGTTGCAGTCGTGCGCCCAGCCCTACCCGCTCCAGCAATTCTGTGGCTGCTATTTC
>CAYGBB010000170.1:2449-5012 GCA_964347985.1 uncultured Moraxellaceae bacterium | reverse complement strand
AACAATGCCTGCACATCCCCCCTTGTCGTGGCCTGCAATCCCGCCAACAAAAACGCCATCAAGTTCAGCTTTCCGGGCGTGGATGCGCCAACCACCTATGACGACTTCCTGAGCTTTCTCAATATCGGCCGTGTCTGGCTGGAATTTGATAACGGGGCGACTCCGGGCTACATGCGCGACACAACCCTTAATAGTGCACTTGGCGTACGCATGAGTGACTCCACCGGCCTGAATGCCCAAGCCAAGATGCGCTTCCGGGGCACCGGATATATTTATGGCTTTTAATAATTACACCGCAGTATTCCTGTTGCTGCTCGCTGCTCACCCCGTATATGCAGGTACGACTAATGCACTCACACCCGGCGAGCCCATGAGCACCCATGCCGCCATGGTGCCTGCACAGTTTGCGGAGAGTCGTGGCCTTTCCGAAATCACGGATACCGACATGGGGCACATTGAAGCCCAGGCCGGCAGCCTGATCATTTCCGACCGCATTGGCCCAAACGAGCTCACTGGCGCCACCTCTGCGAATACCTTTGCCAACTTCAGTTATTACCGTATGGGCATTGATGGCAAACTGGATTTCAATGCAAATATTTCCAAACTCCAGCTTGGCTGCGGCGGCGTTAATGATTTGCTGACCGGCCCCGGCTGCGATATTGATATCGACTACGTGAGCTTTATGGGCATCAATACGGCCGGCAATGCTCCTGATGCAGCCGGTTCCCCTTTCCAGATGACTCGCCCCTTTGTAGAAATTGCCTTCAAGAACGAAAACAATCCGGCCAAGCGCGAAGTTGTTGGCTTTCGTCTGGGCGCCCAGAGCATTAATGGCGCCCTCGGATTAGGGCGCGAATACGCAAACGGCCAGATCAATATGGAGCGCGGTGGCACATGTAATACCGCGGACACCACTGGATCCACAGTTTCGAACTGCCAGTCTGGCAGAAGCAGCGTATCAGGGTATCTTGGTCTGGAGCTCTCGGCCGCCGTTAGGGCCAAGGCCCGAGTAACAGTACTGGGCTTACCCACTTATACGGCAGATATTGAGGCCTGTTTCGGGCGCATCGCCATGTTTGGCTGCTCGACAAATCCCAGCCCCAACGCCACAGATGGCACGGCACCTTTTCTTGTCGATGCCGGCGGAACCCGACTGGACACTCTGCACGTGGCAGCGGCCAAACTCCACATGAATAGCTTTGACCTGAATTGCTTCTTCCTGGATGCCGCGTGCTTAAGTATTCAAGCCGGTCTTAATACTTTGGTTGACAATGGCTATGGCCAACTGAAAATTGATATGCGTCAGGTGCATTATTTGCTCACCCCCCAAACCTCTAATTTCTTTTTGTCTTTCCAGCGCGAGCCCGTATCTTGGCCGAATTACAGCAAGACCACCCCCCCAAACAATATCGCTTTTGACGCCTGTAATTCAGTTTACACCTCACGCCCAGCACGCTGCGGCAGCGCCTATTCGCCGACAGCCAATACTGGCTGGTGGCTGAATGCACCCGGCGCAAAGATTCTCAATATTGCACCCCCACAAACCCTGCAGATAGGTGACGTCTCCATCAGCACCCTGCTTTCCGTATTTTCGCCAGAAGGTACCCTGCTCATCAACAACCCCAAGATCGCGCTGGCGCGTCCGGACAACTGCTATGGCGCAGCGCAGTTCTGCTAAGGGCCGCCCGGCGCACCGGGCACGACTGGGGTTGTTTAGCCTGGCACTGTTGCAAGCCAGTGTACCTGTGCTCGCACTGGAAACATTGGATGAACAGGCGCTGTCGACGGTCACCGCACAGGATGGCCTGACTCTGGAACTGAAAAATCCCGTTGGCATTTCCACCAGTGAAAGCAAATGGATTACCGATAATGGTGCGGCTGCCATGGGTGCCTGCAGCGGCGGTGTCGTCAACCAGCATGCCTGCACCATTTTCTCGCCAGGCGTGTATGGCATAAATGGCAATCCATTGCAGATCAATGCCACGCTGGATGCCTTCGGCGGCAATGGCGCCGGCACCGCTCCCGGACTCGCGCTGATGCTGGACTGGCAACCGTTGCTGCTGAAAAGTGATCGCTTCACCCTCAACACCCCGACCGCCAATTACAGTACCAGTACACTTGGCAACATTGGCATGTACTCTCAGGGCCATCTGCATCTCCTCAATGAGGGCGGTCTCTTTAATAGCAGTGGCAATACTGCACAATTTGATTTTTCCACTCAGGGTGATGTGATTTACCGTCAAGGTACGGTTGGCAGCCCTGAATTGAGTTTTGGCAATTTTGCGCTCAGTACCCGCTTCACCAACGGTGCAGCTGATGGGCAACTTGCTGCTGCCGGCAAGGTAGGGATCACCAGTCAGGGTCTGGAAATTTCTGCGCCCTATACCGACACCAACCTTCAGTTTGACCTCATGTTCAAGGGCGCCCCTGCTTCAGCCTTTGATAAAAATGGCCGCCAGGGCATTCTCCATTTCGGCTGGTTAGGTGGACTGGTCAATCCATTGATGCGTGTTTCTGCAGGCGGCGCTGCATACGGGACCTACAACTCCATTGCCAACAATCC
>CAYGBB010000170.1:0-2439 GCA_964347985.1 uncultured Moraxellaceae bacterium | reverse complement strand
CAACGGCATCTCCTATGCCTTTCAGGATGTGACCGGCAGCGGTGGCAATGCCCGCTCGGAAGGCCTGAATATTTTCGCATCCTGGGATTTCGACAGCGACTTTGCCTGGATCATTGGCCAGGCAGGTGGCAACCAGACGCAGGCACGCTTTACCAAATGGCGACGCATGGCCGGTGTCCCTGCCAGCACACCAATGCTGAGCATGCCGGTAACGCTGGATGTCATCCAGAACAATACAGGACCGGCAGGCCTCTGCTTTGGCGGGGGCTTTACCAGCGGTGTTCCAATACAGGCCTCCTGCACCAGCGCCGGCGGCACCTGGATTGCCGGTGGTGTACCTGCCGGAAAGGCCGCAATAGCCACCATGATCCGAGATGGGCACCTGCATGCCTACAACCAGCAAATCAACGTGATTGACCCTACCAGCGCCATTACATCCTCCACATACAATTGGGGGCTGGTCTTTACCATGGGCAAGCTGGATGGCGATATTTTCCTCTACCCGGAAGGGCGCGCTCAAGGTACGGCCGTTGCCACCACCACGAATGGCATGAAGGCAGACATCACCATGGCCATTCAGTCCCCGGGTTACTGGGGCAAGGCCAACAGCAGCGTCAAGGTCACGCGTGATCTCGCCAGCGCCAACTGGTCTACCAACACCCACTTCATGCTGGCTGACACGGCAGTGGGGGGGGACACCGCCAAGCAATATGGCGTAGGCCTGATCAATGCCGATCTGCTCTGGTCCGTGCGCGACATGTATTTTCGTGTCATCAATGGCGATACTGGTTACCCGGATATTCCTGGTGGAATCTGGATGCAAACAGACACCAAGGCGGTCTACCAGTTTCGCGGGCTCTTCGGCGGCGGCAACCTTCTCGATCTGAGCAACCCCACCGGCATTGCGCTGATGGATATTAAGTTAGCGACTACCCGTTTCATTTTCGCCCTGCACCCGAAAGCGCCAATTGCAGGAGATGCCCCCATTGGTTTCACGGGGCTGCTTGATCTTGATACGACGGCGGGCAACATGTCCTACTTGTCCCTGGCTGAAATGGGCAGCCCTACGAGCGCCTTTAAAATGACCAATATAACCGGCCGTATCGGCTGGAAGAACGGAACCGTTAACCTGATCTCCGGCCAGAACTCCGCCGACGGCCTACCCAGCCTGGCCATCAGCAATGACCTGTTGTTTGGCTCTTCCGCCAACTTCGGTTCGGGGGGTGGGGCACCGGTAGTTGCCACGGTCGGCTTTGGTAGCGAGAACTTCGGCCGCATTGCACTGCCCGGGGGCACCTGGCACAGCGACGTGAGTATCAAGATTCCGACCAATTGAGTTATGGCGGCCAATGCCGGGCACCAACCCCTGACTTACCTTACGACTCACATTATCCAGACATGCCCTGACCAGGCTCAGCAGTAGTGAGAACCGCACCAATGAAAACAACAATACTCCGTGGCCTGACGGCCAGCCTGCTGGTGTTGCTCGCCGGCTGTACCACTTTCCACACCAACCCGCCCAAGTTGACCGCCAAGAACGGCACCTTTCTGAAAAAGGCCTACTACAACGTCGAGGTAGAGGCCGCAGACGGCACCATGATCCGCATGACCGTGTTTCAGCCGCGCATCAATCTGAAGAAGGGCGAAACCGCACCCTTGCTGTTGCATGCCCATGGCTTCGGTCTCTCACGCATGGTGCGCCCCCTGTCGCTGTACGGAAAAATGCTGATTGCCGGCAAGACCGCCCAGCAAGCCTGGGATGAAGGCTATTTTGTCATCAGCTTTGACCAGCGCGGCCATGGCTCCAGTCAGGGCAATGTCGGCCTGATCCGCCCTGAGCAGGAAGGGGCCGATGTCTCGCGCATCATCGACTGGGCCGTGCGCTCGTTGCCCGTGACACTGAAGGACAATGATCCCCTGGTTGGCATGATCGGCGAATCCTATGGCGGTGGCGTGCAGATGATGGCCACGGTCCAGGACAAGCGGATCGATGCCCTGGTGCCAATGACCACCTGGTTTAATATTGACGACGCCCTGTTTCCCAACGATGTCCCCAAAAGCGACTGGCTCATGTTTCTCGGTATTGCGGGCTTTACCATGAATCCGCTGCACATGGACATGGGGGTGACCACGGGCGTGCTGAGTGAACTGTTCAGCAAGGGCGACCCGCAACTGCGCAAGCGCTTGCGCAACAACAGCCTGATCGAGCATTGCGGCACCGGCGCCGGCCCCAAGGCCGATGCCTTGCTGATCCAGGGCATGCGTGATGTGCTTTTCCCGCTCAATCAGGCGCTGGATTCCCGCCAGTGCTTTTTGCAGGCAGGTCGTGATGTCCGCCTGCTGGCTGTCGAAGACGGTCATCTCAACCTCACCTCCCAGTGGTCCCCCGGCTTGCCTGTCTGGCACATGCAGAAGGAAGTCAGCTGCAGTGGCAAGACC
>CAYGBB010000169.1:0-5026 GCA_964347985.1 uncultured Moraxellaceae bacterium | reverse complement strand
GTTCAAAATATGCCCTATTATCTGCGCCAGGGAGGGGTGTCCTGGTTCGCTGTCGCTTGCCTGCCGGCGATACTTGGTCGCACTGACACCAATGGCCAGAATTTTGTTGGCGCCGAGATGCAGGGCGGTACTGGTGGGCGCCAGTTTTCTGGTTCATGGCGCACTCACCGTCAACAGCACGGAGACTGCACTCTGGAATGCCCAGGGCCAGCACGGCACCCTGCTGGCACAGCAACTGGCCGATGCGGCCGCCCCACTCGCACTGGCGCGTGACATGGTCAGCCTCAGCGTACTGACGGCGCGCTATGAATCACATCCCGGCATTGCCAGCCTGCGCATCTACAACCCATTGAATGAGCGTCTGTCCGAGGCAGGACAGACGAATGACGAAGGCCGCCTGTTCAGCGCCCCGATGCACCTGCAACAGCAGGCGCTCGGCCAGGTCGACCTGCGCCTTGTCAGCCCGTCCAGCGGCGATATCGTGCGCGCCAGTCTGGGTAATATCGGCGTATCTGCCCTGCTGCACCTGCTCCTGCTGGCCGGTGGTCTCTTTCTGGGTCAACGTGAAACCGCAGCCCCTCGTGGTGCCCGTGCCCATGCACCGGAAGGCCGCCCGACACCGGCTGAAGTACCCGCTCCGGTCACCGCGGCACCAAGCCCCATACGCACCCGGGCAGGCAGCTACCTTCATGTTGCACTGGACGACCCCAACGACCTTCTGCGCCGCGTCAATGCGGCCATGGCGGATGAACTGCTGACCGTGTTCGACCAGTTCATCGACCGCGTCGCCCGCCTCTATGGCGGCGAGGTAGCGATGCCATTCAGTCCGGCGGGCGTGACCGTGTGCTTTTCCGAGGGCGACGAGGAAGACATTGCATTCCGTGCTCTTGCGGCCGCCCAGCTGTTCCTGCAACTGGTCGATGGGGCTGCCGACGAGCGTCGTGCCTGCGGCCGCCTCGTACTCTCCTGCAAGGCCGGCGTACTCCATGAGACGAACGATCCGGCAGGCTCCGAAAAGAACATCGTCGACATGCTCGCCCGCACCTCACCGCCCGGACGCATCCTGAGCAGCCTGCCAGCCAACCCGCAACTGCTGCCATGCCGACTCAGCCAGTCATATCGCCTTGCCATTTCGGAAACCGCTGCCGTGCAGGTTGCCGTGATCGAGGCATTTGCCCCGGAATACCAGCAACTGATCAATAACCAGAGCCAGCATATTCTGGCGCCCGTCGAGACTGCCTGAACATGAAAAAACCGGCTTGAGGGCCGGTTTTCATGTTCAAGGATAATGCCCGGGTGCCACCCGGGTTGCATCAATCAGGAATCACGACTCAATTCATTCCGGTCACGCGCGTATCCAGGGCGAACCACAGCAACAGCACAGGATCATCCTGTTTGCGCCGCCAAATGGCTGGGCCCATGTACAAGCCCGGCACCACTTCACGTAATTCGTCACGAATTCGCCGCAGGGGGCGCGGGTTGGACACACTGTCATAGTCGAGCATGATGCAGTCCGAACCATCCAGCAGGGACTTGCCGATTTTCGTGCGGAAACCAAACCAGTGCCCGCGATAAAACGGCAAGCGGAGGCGGTTGTCACCATGCCCGCTCTTTTTGGCACGGGTATCGAAGCTTTTGCCTTCCCAGGGAAAGAATCGCGACGATGACAACCAGCGAACAAGACCTGCCAGCGGCGTAGCATCCAGCGCGCTCACGGCCAGCAAGCGCCCGCGCGTGGATCCATTAAGGACAGCGAGATTGGCCGGAACTCCGCCTGCAACATAGAGGTCGCCCAGCTCACTGGCACTCAGGTGCGCCAGATCATCGAGCGTCAGCACTGACTTGTGTACTGCTGCCATTACCGTCACCTGCCAATCCTCCCTAATAAACCTCGAAGAAGCTTAGCCTCTTCACGCGGTTCCGCCGCCGCCACTTGTCGTCAGGCCTCGACGCGCATGCCATCCACTTTTTGAAAGCCGCGCGGCAGCTTGGCCCCGCGCCGGCCACGCTCACCGCGATAGACCTCAAGGTCACTCGACTTGAGGGTAATGTGGCGTGAGCCCGCCTGCACGGTGAGCTTCTGGCCTTCGGCCAGCGCCAGCACGGCCAGCACCGTCTCGTTTTCATCCGAGGCAATGTTCATGAGCTTGTTGCCCTTGCCCTTGGAGAGCTGAGGCAGATCTTTCACCGGGAAAACCAGCAGGCGGCCTTCCGTGCTGAGTACGGCCAGCAAATCGGTCTCGGCTGCAGTCACCAGCGCAGGGGTCAGAACACTGCCGCCCTCCGGCACATTGAGGATGGCCTTGCCGTTCTTGTTGCCCGCCTCAAGATCACCCAGTGTCGTCATGAAGCCGTAGCCGGCTGACGTTGTCAGCACGACAGGCTGCTTGTTCTCGCCCATGAGCAGGCCGCGGAACTGGGCACCCGGCGGCGGATTGAGCTTGCCGGTCAACGGCTCCCCCTGGCCACGTGCAGAGGGCAGGGTGCTCGCCAGCACCGAATAGCTGCGTCCGGTGGAGTCAATAAAATGTGCCAGCTGGTTGCTGCGCCCCTCGGCACTGGCAAAGAAGCTGTCCCCCGCCTTGTAGGATAGTGCCGCGCCATCCACATCGTGTCCCTTGGCCTGGCGAACCCAGCCTTTTTCGGACAGCACGACAGTGACCGGTTCACTCGGCGAGAGCTCGGTCTCGGACAACGCCTGGGCTTCCTTGCGCACGACAATCGGCGAGCGGCGTTCATCGCCGTACTTGTTCATGTCTTCGGTAAATTCGCGCACCAGCAACTTCTTCATTTCAGTGTGCGAACCCAGAATCTTTTCCAGTCCCTTGCGTTCGGCCGCCAGTTCATCCTGCTCGCCACGAATCTTCATCTCTTCCAGTTTGGCGAGATGACGCAGCTTCAATTCCAGAATGGCTTCCGCCTGGATGTCGGAAATGCCGAAGCGTTCCATCAACACCGGCTTGGGCTTGTCTTCCTCACGAATGATGCGGATGACCTCATCAATGTTCAGGAAGGCAATCAGCAGGCCATCAAGGATGTGCAGTCGATCCGTCACCTTGTCGAGACGATGCTGCAGGCGACGGCGTACCGTCAGCAGCCGGAACTCCAGCCATTCAGTGAGGAAGTCCATCAGGTTCTTCACCTTCGGACGACCATCCAGGCCGATCACGTTCATGTTGACGCGATAGGTGGACTCCAGATCCGTGGTGGCAAACAGGTGATTCATCAGCTGTTCGACATCGACACGGTTCGAGCGCGGCACAATGACCAGACGCGTCGGGTTCTCGTGATCGGATTCGTCACGCAAATCCGCCACCAGCGGCAGCTTTTTGGCCTGCATCTGGTCCGCAATCTGCGTCAGGATCTTGGCGCCGGACACCTGATGCGGCAGCGCCGTCACCACGATATCGCCATCCTCCACTTCGTACACGGCACGCATGCGGTAACCACCGCGACCGGTGGCGTACATGTTGATCAGCTCGTTGCGCGGCGTGATGATTTCAGCACGTGTCGGCAAATCAGGCCCGGTCACAATCTCGCACAACTCATCCAGCGAGATACCCGGGTCCTCCAGCAACGCAATACAGGCGCGCGCGATTTCCTTGAGATTGTGCGGCGGCACATCGGTCGCCATACCCACGGCAATACCGGTGGTGCCATTCAGCAGCAAATTGGGCAAGCGTGCCGGCAGCACCTTCGGCTCTTCCATGGTGCCATCGAAGTTCGGCTGCCAGTCCACCGTGCCCTGATCCAGCTCGCTGAGCAGGACCTCGGCATACGGCGACAGGCGCGACTCGGTATAACGCATCGCGGCAAAGGATTTGGGATCGTCCGGCGAACCCCAGTTACCCTGCCCGTCCACCAGCGGATACCGGTAGCTGAACGGCTGCGCCATCAAGACCATGGCTTCATAGCAGGCGGAGTCGCCATGCGGGTGAAACTTGCCCAGCACGTCACCAACGGTACGCGCCGACTTCTTGTACTTGGCCGTGTTTTTCAGCCCCAGCTCGCTCATTGCATACACAATGCGGCGCTGCACAGGTTTGAGGCCGTCACCAATATGCGGCAGGGCACGATCCATGATCACGTACATGGAATAGTTCAGATAGGCCTGCTCGGTGAAAACAGCCATCTGGCGGCGTTCGGTATTTTCAAAATCCAGATTCAATGAATCAGTCATTACATCATTCCAGCATTCAAGCCCGCGCTTTCTTGCAGCGGCAGGTAATCAATCACAACTCGACTTCGGCCAGGTTACCCTTGTTTTCCAGCCAGCTCTTGCGATCACCGGCACGCTTCTTGGCCAGCAACATGTCCATCATTTCGGTCGTGGCCACCAGGTCATCCAGCGCCAGCTTCACCAGTCGGCGCGTATCAGGGGCCATGGTGGTTTCACGCAACTGCAGGGGATTCATTTCACCCAGACCCTTGAAGCGCTGCACATTGGGCTTGCCGCGCTTTTTTTCCGCCTCCAGACGATCAAGGATGCCGCGTTTTTCGTCTTCATCCAGCGCATAAAACACTTCCTTGCCCAGATCGATGCGGTACAGCGGCGGCATGGCAACAAAGATGTGGCCACGCTCCACCAGCGGACGGAAGTGCTTCACAAACAGGGCGCACAGCAGGGTCGCGATATGCAGACCATCGGAGTCAGCATCAGCGAGGATGCAAATCTTGCCGTAGCGCAGTCCTTCCAGATTATCCGAGGCAGGATCAACACCAATGGCCACGGCAATATCATGCACTTCCTGCGAGGCAAGAATTTCGCCTGAGTCCACTTCCCAGGTATTCAGGATTTTTCCGCGCAGCGGCATCACTGCCTGGAACTGGCGATCACGCGCCTGCTTGGCAGAGCCGCCGGCGGAATCCCCTTCCACCAGAAACAGTTCGGAGCGGGCAATATCGGACAGCGAACAATCCGCCAGCTTGCCGGGCAGGGCCGGCCCAGAAGTAATTTTCTTGCGCGCCACCTGCTTGCTCTGGCGCAGGCGCTTTTGTGCATTATGGATGGCCAGTTCGGCCAGCT
>CAYGBB010000168.1:0-5084 GCA_964347985.1 uncultured Moraxellaceae bacterium | reverse complement strand
CCTTGAGCTCGCGCACAATGGTGGCGGAGTAGGTCAGCGCCGCATCATTGAGCTTGCGCGACTCCTGCACAATCGCCAGCGCATACGCCTGCGTGCCATGCGCCGCATCCAGCAACGGCGCCACTACGGCCAGCTCATCGAGCAAGCGTTCGGCCTGCTCCATGAACAACACCGATTCACCGTGCACCTCTAGGCGCAACTCGGGGTCGCGTCCGCGCTCCACCACCTTTTGCTGGTTGTGCGGCAAGCCCGCGTACTCCACACCGGTAAACGGCGGGCTGTCGCTGAGCAGGCAGTGCAGGGCAAACACTTCCAGGAAATGTGCGCTGGTGGCATCAATCCCGTAAGGCTGGAAAGGATTCAGATCCACGCAGCGCAACTCGACATACTCCACACCACGACGCGACAAGGCGGTGGTCGGGCGCTCGCCACGCCCGGTGGTGCGCTTGGGCCGGATCAGGCCGTAATACTCGTTCTCGATCTGCAGGACATTGGTATTGATCTGCTGGTACTCGCCCTGCGCATCCTTGAGTCCGACTGCCTCGAAAGGTGCGTAGGGAGTGCGTATGGCGTGCGAAAGATCGCGCACGTATTCGTCCAGCCCGTTATATGACACCTTGAGATCCGACTGCGCCGTATTCTGGTAACCCAGCGAGCTCATGCGCAAGGACGTGGCCAGTGGCAGATACAACGTACCGCGACCGCACACCTGCAGCGAATGCTCACGCCCTTTCAGGAAAGAACCGCACACGGCCGGACTCGCGCCCAGCAGGTAGAGCAGGAGCCAGCTGTGGCGCTGGAAATTGCGCACCAGCCCGAAATATTTTTCTGAACGGAAGTCGGCCAGCGTCTGGGTATTGCCGGTTTTTTCCTGCCATGCCTGCCAGAAGGTATCGGGAAACGACAGGTTGTAATGAATGCCGGCAATGGTCTGCATGCGGCGACCGTAACGCACGCCGAGGCCACGCCGGTACAATGTTTTCATGCGGCCGATATTCGAGCGGCCATATTGCGCCAGGGGAATGCTGTCATCCTCACCCAGAATGCAGGGCATGGAATTGACCCAGAGCTGCTCGTCGCCGAGATGCGCATAGATAAACCGGTGTACGTCATCAAGAAATCCGAGCGTCTCGGCTATCGAGGTGGTCGCCGGAGTGATGAGCTCGATCAGTGCCTCGGAATAATCCGTGGTAATGGAGGGATGCGTCAGTGCCGAACCGAAGGCGGCAGGATGCGGCGTCTGGGCGAGATGGCCATCGGGCTGCACCCGCAACGATTCCTTTTCCAGACCCCGTCGCATACCGGTCAGGACCGTTGCCTGTGGCGTCAGCCACTCCAGTTCACGCGCCAGCACTGCATCCACAGGCAAATCCTCGATATTTTCAGTTGAGCTATATGGGGCCGGGTTGCCCTTACTCAAGTGCCACCGCCTCAGGCGGGGGCTGGCTCGCTTTTCCAGATGGCAAACGTACCGCTGGCCTTGGCAACCAGCTTGCCGCCGGCCATCACCTCGGCATCCAGCACGGCCGTGCGGCGGCCGCGATGAATGACTTTTGCCGTGCAGCGAATCAGGCCGTCGCGCACCGGGCGAATGTAATTTGTTTTCGCTTCCAGTGTCGCCGCCAGCTCGTCGATCTCCAGCAGCGAATAAATGGCTGCCCCCATGGCGCAGTCGACCAGTGCAAACGCCGCACCGCCATGAAAACCACCCACGACATTCTGCAGATAGTCGGCCATGTCCACTTCGGCCGTGCACACGCCATTGTCGACACTGACATAGCGGATACCAAGATGCCGGCTGAAACGCGAGCCCTCGTCACGCAGGATATGCGCCTTGTGTTTCATGTTTGATCTCCATTGGGATCGCGAGCGTAACAAAAACAGGCGCGGTCAGGACACGCGTTGTTTTCTTACAGTCGATGGTTTTTATCCCCACAGCTTGCAGGGTCATAAATGCACTCAGACATGCAACTGTTTGATGCCCGTCAGCTCTTGTGCCGACATGATTCCTGTATCGTAGCAGGCATGATGAAGATAACTGAAAGCACCGATGCAATGCTGCCGCTCTGGCGCCTGGGCTTCCGCCCCTTCTTTCTGGCAGGCGCGGCATTTGCCGTGATTGCCATTGGCCTCTGGCTGGGGATACTCACCGGCGCCCTGTCCGGCTGGCACCCCGCCGGCGGCACCCTGGCCTGGCATCGCCATGAAATGATGTTCGGCTTTGGCATTGCCATCGTGGCCGGCTTCCTGCTCACGGCCGTGCAGAACTGGACAGCCACCCCCGGCCTTGCCGGACGGCCGCTGGCCGGACTGGCACTGCTCTGGCTGGCCGGGCGCCTGGTCTGGGTGCTGGATGCCCCACTCTGGCTGCTGATCCCGGTTGATGGCGCCTTTCTGCCCCTCACCGCGCTGGTCATCGGCCGGCAGCTCTGGCAGGTCAAACAGACGCGCAACTATCCGGTGGCCGGCCTGCTGCTGCTCATGGCGGCGGCCAACACGCTGGCCCTGACCGGGCTGGCCCAGGACAACGACGCCTGGCAACGTCAGGGCGTGCATGCGGCGCTCTGGCTACTTGCCGCCCTGATGGGCCTGATCGGTGGTCGTGTCGTCCCCTTCTTCACCCAGCGCGGACTGCTGCGCAGCAGCCAGCCCACGCCCATTGTGGCGCTGGACCGTACCGCCATGGGCAGTGCCGTGCTGGTGGCCCTGCTCACCGCCAGCGGTCTCAGCCTGACCGCCACGCCCTGGATTGCCGCCGTGTTTCTGGTCATGGGGATCAGCACCGCCATGCGCATGGCACGCTGGTATGACAAGGGCATCTGGGGCGTACCGCTGCTGTGGTCACTGCACCTGGCCTTTGCCTGGCTGGCACTGGCTCCGCTCGGCATGGCGCTGTGGCATCTCGGCCTGATCAGCACGCTCAGCCTGCCCCTGCACGCCCTCACCATTGGCGCCATGGGCGGCCTCATCCTGGCCATGATTTCCCGCGTCACACTCGGTCATACCGGCCGCCCCCTGCAGCCGCCGGCCGCCATGAGCTGGGCGTTTATCGCCCTCAATGTGAGCGCCCTCAGCCGCGTCCTCGTGCTGCCCGGGGTTTCCACCCATGTGCTCTGGCTGTCGGGGGCACTCTGGGTGATCGCCTTCGGTCTGTATCTCGCGTATTACGCACGGATGCTGCTCACCCCGCGGGTCGACGGCATGTCGGGCTGAGCCACACCATCATTCGCCCCAACAAAAAGGCTGACGCACACCGTCAGCCTTTTTGTTTGTCCGGCCCGGGCACAGCAACCAGTTGTTGCAGTGCCGGCGGCAAGGTCAGGCCATGCGCAACCGCACTGTTTGCCAGCCGCAACTGCTCGGCTTTCAGGTAACGCTGCAGCTGCCGCAATGACTTCATCCGGGCCTCCACCTCGCGCAGTTTTTCCGACACCAGCTGCGCCCCCTGCGCACAATCCAGCTGCGACTCGCGCTGCAACTGCAACATGCTGCGTATCTCTGCCAGTGCGAAGCCCATTTGCTGAGCCGAACGAATGAAGGCCAGCTCCTCCAGCACGCGCGGCGAATAATCCCGGTAGTTATTGGCCAGGCGGCGCGGCGGCTCGATCATGCCCTCGGCCTCGTAAAAACGCAGGGTGTGACGGCTCAGCCCGCTGTGCTTCTCAACGTCGGTGATTTGCATGTCCCACCCCTTGACTATCGACCTTGCTCGACAGTTTACGCTGCCTTTACTCAATCAGGGAGAGGCATCATGGCAACCATCATCGTCACCGGGGCAACCGGTTTCATTGGCAGCTGGCTCTGCCCGCTGCTGACCCGCCAGGGCCACCAGGTGCAGGTCTTGCTGCGCCGGCCCGAGCAACTACAGGCGCTGCAGGCACAGTGCGCAGCACGGGGGGGCGAGGCCTCCCGGCTGCAGGCGCTGGTGGGGGACTTGTCCCGGCCGGGACTGGGACTGGCATCAACACCGGCGGCCGATCTGGTCTATCACCTCGGGGCACGCTTTGCCTGGGGACTGAACCGCGCCGAGGCGCAGCAGGTCAACGTGGAAGGCGGCCTGCAGGTGGTGCGTCTGGCCTCGGCCATCGGCGCGCGCCTGGTCATGGTCGGCGGCTTCATGCTGGAGAACCGGGTGCACCAGCGCCAGATCGGTATCGACCCGGATCACCCGCTGGACAGCCCGTGGGCACGCGTCTACGACCGGGTCGGCGCCTATGAGGCCAGCAAGCTGGAGGCCCATTACCGTGCCGTGGCGCTGGCGAACGAACTGGGCGTGACGTGGGCGGCGGTTCATCCTGCCACCCTGTGCGGGCATAGCGAGACCGGCGAACTGGCCGCCGCGCAACCCCTGCAGGCACTGATCACCAACCTTGCGGCGGGGCGCCTGAAGGCCATCCCCGGCAGCCCGGCGCACTGGCTGCCACTGGTCAGCGTCGATTTCCTCGCCGCGCTGCTGGCCGCACTGGCGCAGCACCCGTTCCACACCGGCACCAGCCTGCTGGCGCTCGATGAGCACAGCCCCGATCTGGCCGGCATGGTGGCCGGTCTGGCGGAAGGCGCCGGTTGCGCCTCACCCTCACGTTATGTGCCCTTGCCCTTGCTCAAGGGCCTGCTCTGCCTGCCGGGCGCCGAGGCAGTGCTGCAGACACGCCGCGAGAGCCTGGCCTTTATCCGCCGCGAACGCTACGACACGGCCGCTACCCGGCAGTTTGCCGAAGCGGCCGGGCTGATCTGGCCAGACATCCGCCAGGCGATTGTGCGCAGTGGCCGTTACGGGAGCACGGCCATGCACCGCACTGCCTGAAAGTGAAGCGACTGAACATGAAGCACAAAAAAAGGCTGACGATGTCGCGTCAGCCTTTTTCATTTACGGCCTGATCATTTCTTCACGCCAGCCTTCATCAACAGACTGCCGAGACCACCGACCTTGGCAGCAGGCACTTCGCCAAAGCTGCGCTTGCTGGTGACCTGATCCGCACGGCCACCGGGACGGCTGCCGCCTTCACCCGGCTTTTTCGCCGGCACTGCTTCATCATCCAGACGCATGGTCAGCGCAATACGTGCACGCGGCGCATCCACTTCCA
>CAYGBB010000167.1:0-5108 GCA_964347985.1 uncultured Moraxellaceae bacterium | reverse complement strand
ATACACACCAGGCAACAACGGCAAGGTTTTCAGAAAAGATGAAATATGTTCGACAAAATCTACCTGAGGCAAAGCCATGCGCCCAACCTCAATCACACCAGATCAAACAGTGTCGGCATTAAGCAAACCATGCCGAACCGCAAGCAGGGTCAACTCGACATCACTGTCGATACCAAGCTTCTCGAAAATGCGGTACCGGTAACTGTTGACGGTTTTCGGGCTGAGAAACAGCCGATCCGATATTTCCTGCACTTTCTGACAATTCACAATCATCATCGAGACCTGCATCTCGCGCTCGGTGAGTGCGTCAAAAGGAGATGTTTTCTCTTCCTCCAGAGAACTCAGCGCCAGACGCTGGGCGATTTCCGGGCTGATGTAGCGCTGCCCAGCGGCCACAACCCGGATAGCCCGGACCATTTCTTCCAGCGCCGCACCCTTGGTCAGGTAGCCGGCAGCACCCGCCTTGAGCAAACGGGACGGGAACGGCTCCTCATCGCAAACGGTGACCGCCAGTACTCGTGCGTCCGGGGACTGCCGCAACAGCTTTCGGGTGGCTTCCAGCCCACCGATACCCGGCATCTTCACATCCATCAGAACAACTTGCGGATCAAGTTCTTTTGCAAGGCGCAGGCACTCTTCCCCGCTCGCTGCCTCGCCCACCACCTTGATACCCGTGATGTCAGCCAGCATGCGGGTAATGCCCATGCGCACCAGATCGTGGTCATCGACCACCAGGACCTTGATCACGCCATACTCCGGAGTGAAGTGAATGAAAGCCCCCCCACAATCACGGAGAGGGATAACCAGCCAACAGAGTAATACGCCCTGCCGGGCATGGCAAAGAGCCGACGGAAGCGCCTGCCATATCGTCTTGCCAGCCACCCGCCGGAAGCCACCGCTGGTCAGAAACCGGGATTTTTATGTGAATCAATCGCTTATGTGGCCGAAAACCGGTTGTCTGCCGCACATTATTTTTGTTAAAAACGCTAGGTAAACGCTACCAAAGAGCTATCGAACTGCTACGATTAACCCTAGATATATCAAAGGATTGTGTTGGTGTATTCGTGCGCCGAATGAAGGCGCTCCGACTCGATCGAGAGAAGACATGAAAAAGTCCCTGAATTCCGTCCTGCGTCCGGTTTTGCTTGGCCTGATTGCGCTGGGCCTGAGTCTGCCCGTAACCACTCCGGTGGCAATGGCCGCCAGCAAGCAGGAAGCGACCGCCAAAAAGAAAAGCGTGAGCAAGTCTTCCGCCCGCAAAAAGTCGCATGCCGTTGCCAGCAAGAAGAAACGCAGCCAGAAAGTCTCCCGTTATGGCAAGCGTCGCAACGCTGTGGCTGCACGCCAGTCCCGTGCTGACTTCCAGCGCCAGGCCGCCCTGCGCAGCCTGCCACACCGCGTCGGCCCGACCGAGATTTTCCAGGCATCCACCCTGCAACTGCCGCTGAACCTGGAGTCCCGGGCCGCTGTGGTGATCAATGCCGAAACAGGCGAAATGCTTTACAGCAAGAACTCCTCACGAACCATGCCGATTGCCTCCATCACCAAGTTGATGACGGCCATGGTAGTCCTTGATGCGCACCTCCCCATGGACGAGATCATCACCATCAGTGATGCCGATGTTGACAAGGTAAAACACACCAGTTCCCGTCTGGCCGTGGGCACATCCATGACCCGTCGTGAGGCTCTGATACTGGCATTGATGGCATCCGAGAATCGTGCTGCCGCCTCCCTGGCACGTACCTATCCTGGCGGTACAGCGGCAGCAGTTGCGGCCATGAACCGCAAGGCCACTGAGCTTGGCATGACTCACTCACACTTTGCAGATGGCACCGGCCTTCAGATGCAGAACATGGCTTCGCCCACTGACCTGGTGCGCATGGTCAAAGCGGCGCATGACTATCCGGACATTCGCCAGGCCACCACCACCAAGGAATACTCTCTGGTGGCTGGCCGCCGCGTTCTGCCTTATCGCAACACCAACGCACTGGTCAAGAACGACACATGGAGCATTGATGTCTCCAAGACAGGCTTCATCAATGAAGCTGGCAAATGCCTGGTCATGCATGCCCGTGTGAACTCTACACCGGTAGTCATCGTGCTGATGGACTCTGCTGGCCGCTATACCCGTATTGGCGATGCCAACCGCGTCAAGAAGTGGCTGGAGTCCGCCGTTCAGGGTTTTAATCTGAGCCAGAATCAGCACACCCAGACCTACTGAATGTAGCGGTCTTGCTGAACGCGCTCCAGCTACCAGAAAAACAGGGCGGGTTTCCGCCCTGTTTCCTTAATCGAAAACAGTCAGGAGATTGATGTGCTGCTGACTGTTCTGGGAACTCTGGCTGCGCTTCAGACCCTCGCCATTTACTTTCTTCTGCGTAACCGTCGTCGGCACAAGCAGACACTCTCCTCCCTCCGTGAAACCCGTACCCTGCTGGAGCAGCGACTCACTTCACGCACTGATGCCTGGCGGCATGCCAGCGACACGCTGGAACAGGCCGAGCAACGTCACCGCATCACAACAGCACTATTGAACGAAACCAAGGAATACCTCAACAGCATTATCAACTCGATGCCCTCTGTCATGATTGGCGTTACGCCAAGCGGGCATGTCACCCACTGGAATTCCGCCGCCGAACTGGCCACCGGAATTCGTGAGAAAAAAGCCCTTGGTTTTCGCCTGCAGGAAATCTATCCGGACCTTCCCGTTCACGTCGAAATGATTGATGAGGCCATCAATCTCAGTGAGCCACGCATGCAGGAAAGTGTAAAGATCGAGCATCACGGCAACACCCGTTATGTCGACATTACCGTCTACCCCCTGCATTCACTGGAGCTGACCGGTGCCGTGATTCGCGTAGACGATGTCACCATGCGCCAGAAGCTGGACAGCATGATGCTGCAAAATGAAAAGCTGAAATCCCTGGGGGAGCTGGCTGCCGGCATGGCTCACGAGATCAACAACCCGCTCGCTGCCATTCTGCAAAGCCTGCAAAACATAGAGCGTCGGCTCAGTCCGGATCAGGCAGGCAACCAGGCTGCTGCGACAGCCCTAGGTCTGGATCTGAAAAAAATGGATGCCTACCTGGAGGCTCGCGAAATTCACCGCTTCCTGCACGGCATGGAAAGCGCAGGCCGCCGTGCTGCTGAAATCGTACGCAACATGCTGGAGTTTTCACGCAGCAGCAGCCGTCAACTGGAGCCGGCACAATTGAATGAGGTCGCTCATAACAGTGTCGACTTCATGCGGAATGCCATCGAATTCTCAATGCCAGACCTGAACGAAAAACTGGTTATTGAGGAAGACTACGACAATACTCTTCCACAGATTCCAGTCTCCCGGGTCGAACTCCAGCAAGTACTGGTCAATCTTCTGAAGAATGCGGCCCAGGCCGTGCAGGAAGCCCGGCGTGATACACCGCTTATTCGCATCAGTACTCGTTACATTCCACCGCTTGCGGAAATAAGGGTGGAAGATAACGGTACGGGCATGAGCCTCGCCACATCAAAACAGATTTTCGATCCCTTCTTCACCACCAAGGTGGTTGGTCAGGGCACCGGGCTGGGCTTGTCAATTTCACACTTCATCATCACCCAGCGTCATCACGGCCGCATTGAAGCCCGCAGCACACCAGACAAGGGCACAACATTCATTATTACGCTGCCGCTCACCCAGCCCGGTCAGTCACGCTGACACGCGACGAATATCTACAACCCGTAATGCACTCGCGCCAACTCTTCCAACTGCTGCTTTCGCGCTTTCCAGTCAGGCATGAATCTTGACTGCACTTCATAAAAACGTGCGCTGTGATTGAACTCAACCATGTGGCAAAGTTCGTGCGTTATCACATAATCAATGCACTCCGGTGGCATGCGCACCAGCTCAAGATTCAACGTGACAACACCAGACTTTGTGCAGGAGCCCCAGCGGGTCCGCATCTTGCGAATCTTTAATTCGGGAAAAGGTAAATGAAGGGTATTCATTGCCTCATGACAAAAGGCCAGACGAACAGGGAAAATCCTGCGCGCCTCACGCCGCTGCCATAGTTCAATGACTCCGGCCAGACCATCCAGCTCTGCCATCCGTTCAGCAGTAATGGCAACATGCAGCACATCCCCGATCCGCTTGGCCAGATTATGCTCGGCCACATGCACCTGCACAGTCACCGGCTTTCCCATATGCAGGAAGCTCTTGCCATCCTCATAACGTATCGGTGCAGGTGCCGGTTCCTCCAGCAGGCGGGAGCGCTGTAACAGCATCCAGTCCCAGCGTTCACGCATGAACAGATATACCTGTGCCAGCGAAACCCACTTCGGCGCACGTACCTGTACGGTACCGTCCCTTCGGACATACAGGCCAAGTGTCTTGCGCGCACTGCGCACGAAGTGGAAAGGGAGTGTCTCACCCGAATCATGCAGATACTCTTTCCAGCCCTTGCTGCCCGACTCAGGCATACTCATTCACCACGCCCAGAAACGCTTCGCCATAGCGCTCCAGCTTGCTGTCACCGATACCGGCTATCTGCCCCAGCTCTCGCAAGGAACGTGGTCGCGCTGACAATATCTCCATCAGTGTGCTGTCATGGAAAATCACATAGGGCGGCACACCCTGCTCCTGCGCCAGCTGACGACGACGCGCCCGCAACGCCTCCCACAACATGCGATCCTCATAGGGAATATCCAGCGCCGGCTTGCCGCCCGTCTTCCTGGGCGTCACCGTTTTGGCCTGCTCGCGACGCAACATCAAACTTTCTTCACCGCGCAACAAGGGACGGCAACTGTCGTCCAGGCGCAGGGCACCATAACCCTCGCTGTCCGGCTGTAAAAATCCGCGTGCCAGCAACTGGCGAAAGACAGACCGCCACTCCTTGTCCGTCAGTTCCGCGCCACAACCGAATACCGACAGCACCTCATGTCCATTGCCGACAATGCGATCCGTTTTCTCGCCACGCAGTATTTCCACCAGATACTCGACACCATACCGGCTACCGGTACGGTACACCGCCGACAGTGCCAGTCGTGCCGGCTCGGTAGCCTCCCAACCCGGCACAGGTTCCACACAGTTGTCGCAATGGCCACATGGCTCCGCCATGTGCTCGCCAAAATGA
>CAYGBB010000166.1:244-5112 GCA_964347985.1 uncultured Moraxellaceae bacterium | reverse complement strand
TTTCCGTTCTCGCCCCTGGCTGGCCGACAACGGTTAAAACATGGTGCGGAAGGGGGGACTTGAACCCCCATGCCGTTAGGCACAACCACCTCAAGGTTGCGTGTATACCAATTTCACCACTTCCGCAAAACTGTGATCCCGAAGGATCTGCACCACTATTACTTGGCTGGTGCGACCGGGACATCACCGCCAGCTGGTGCAGGCGTTGCTGCCGGCACCACAGGCACATCACCTGCCGGCTTACTGTCCGTAACTACTGTTTCTGCCGGAATTTCCGGCACCAACCCGAACGACTCGGAGTTCTTTCGGGCGTAAATGGCCAGCGTCAGGCTGGTCACGAAAAAAACTCCCGCCAGCACTGCGGTAACGCGGGTCATGAAGCTGGTGGCACCGGCCGCACCAAACACGGTCTGCGAAGCGCCGGCACCAAAGGAGGCCCCCATCTCGGCACCCTTGCCCTGCTGCAGCAGGATAAAGGCTGTCATGGCAATGGCCACCAGAACATGCAGAACCAGAATTGCGGTTTCCATTACTTTCGTCTCACTGCGCCGCCCGGGCAGCCCGGGCAATCGCTACAAACTCATGCGCGTCCAGGGACGCTCCGCCCACAAGGGCGCCATCAATATCCGGCTGGGCAAACAAGGCCACTGCATTTGCTGCCTTGACGCTGCCGCCATACAACACCCGCAATCCTTCAGCTACCACCGCATCGCTTTGCGCCACCCGCTCGCGCAGCAGGGCATGAACCGCTTGCGCCTGCTCTGGAGTCGCGGTGCGTCCGGTGCCAATGGCCCAAACCGGCTCATAAGCAACGACTGCCGTCGCCAGCGAACCTACACCCGCCAATGCCAGCACGGCCTCCAGCTGTCGCTGAACCACCGCCCCTGTTGCACCAGCCTCACGCTCAGCAAGCGTCTCACCCACACAGAGAACAGGAATCAGACCCGCCTCTTGTGCTTTCACAAACTTTTCCGCGACCTGCGCATCGGTTTCACCGTAATGCGTACGTCGTTCGGAATGCCCGACAATCACTGCCCGGCAACCGCAGTCGACAAGCATGCCGGCAGAAATCTCACCGGTATAGGCACCGTCGTTTTCACGAGCCACATTCTGGGCCGCGAGACCGATGCCACTGCCTTGCAACAACCCGGCGACCTGCAGCAGGTAGGCCGCTGGCGGCGCCACCCACATATCGACACCTGCCCACTCTGCAGACTGCGCACTCAGGGCTTGCAACAGTGCGGCATTGCTTGCCTGCCGTCCCTGCATTTTCCAGTTGCCGGCTACCAGCTTGCGACGCATTGCTTCAGCTCCTTCCCGCTTTCCGCATCACTCACCCATGCTGGCGCGAGAGGGCCGCAATCTTAGGGAAAGCAAATGCAAATGTCTATCCGTGAACCCGCCAGATCATGGCTTTTTTCAACCCGGGCAATGACTCAGGGCCGCACGCGCGCGCTCAAGCCAACCCGGACCGTCTCAAACCAGCGCCTCCGCAACCACCGTTGCCAGTTCCCGGGCCAGCCCGTCCACCAGCAGCTTGTCCTCCCCCTCCACCATGACGCGAATCAGCGGCTCGGTACCGGAGGCACGCAGCAACACCCGGCCACGGTCTGCCAGACGCGCCTCCGCCGACTGCACCGCTCCCTGGATGCGGGGATGCGCCATCGGATCGGAGCGCTTGCCGACGCGCACATTGACCAGTTGCTGGGGAAACTTGGTCATGCCGCGACGCAATTCGTGCAACGGCTGACCAGTGCGCACCATCGCGGTCAGCACCTGCAATGCCGCAATAATGGCGTCGCCAGTGGTGGTCTTGTCGAGGCAGACAATGTGCCCGGAGGCCTCACCGCCAAGCGCCCAGCCACGATTTTCCATCTCGGCCATGACATGCCGGTCACCCACCTTGGCACGCACAAACTCCAGCCCCATCTCGCGCACGGCGATTTCCATCCCGAGATTGCTCATCAGGGTACCAACGACACCCCTGGGATCATTACCCGTTGCCATGCGCTCACGCGCCATGATGACAATCAGCTCATCCCCGTCGACCAGTTCGCCATGGCGATCCACCATGAGCACGCGGTCACTGTCGCCATCAAAGGCAATGCCCAGGTCAGCACCCTGCTCGACCACCATTTTTTGCAGGGACTCCGGATGTGTGGAGCCGCAGTCCCGGTTGATGTTGAGGCCATCCGGCGCACAGGCCAGCTTGATTACCTCGGCCCCCAACTCGGTAAAGACCGACGGCCCGACCTGATAGGCAGCGCCATTGGCACAATCGAGCACTATTTTCAGGCCGCGCAAACTCAGGTGAAACGGAAAGCTGGACTTGCAGAACTCGATGTAACGGCCACGCGCATCATCCTGCCGCATCGCCTTGCCGAGGGCATCCGGCGCCTCGATGGTGAGTGGCTTGTCGAGCCAGCTTTCAATGCTGCTCTCGACCTCATCCTGCAGTTTCTTGCCGTCCGGCCCGAAAAACTTGATGCCGTTGTCATAGTACGGATTATGCGACGCCGAAATCACGATACCGGCATCGGCATGGAACGCGCGCGTCAGATAGGCAATTGCCGGGGTCGGCATCGGGCCCAGCAGGCGCACGCTGACGCCCGCTGCGGACAAGCCCGCCTCCAGCGCCGACTCCAGCAGATAGCCGGACAGCCGCGTATCCTTACCCATCACTACCCAGGACTGGCCGTTACGGGCCAGCGCCTTGCCGGCGGCCCAGCCCAGCTTGAGGGCAAACTCCGGGGTAATGGGATCTTCCCCCACCTTGCCGCGCACACCATCGGTGCCGAAATACTTTCTGGTCATCATCCTGCTTCCTGACTGCGGTGCCGCAGTACGGCAGAGGCAACGGCGAGTGCATCCGCCGTCGCTTTAACATCATGGACGCGCACAATAGCGGCGCCGCTCATTACAGACAAGACGGCTGCCGCCACACTGGCATGCAGCCGCTGATCCACGGGCGCCCCGCCCAGCAGGGCCCCCAGCATGGACTTGCGCGACAGGCCTACCAGTACGGGACAACCCCAGTGCCGGAAGTGCGCCAGGCGATCCAGCAGCGCCACATTGTGCGCAAGGGACTTGCCAAAGCCGAAGCCCGGATCGACCAGCAGCCGTGATTTGTCGATACCCGCCCTTTCACAAGCCGCCATCCGCTCGTCAAAAAAGGCATCCAGCTCGGCAACAATATCCGCATACCGTGGCTGCTCCTGCATGGAGCCTGGCTCACCCTGCATGTGCATCAGGCACACCGGCAAACCGGTAACCGCCGCCGCCTGCAGCGCCCCCGGCCGCCGCAGGGCACGGACATCATTGATCAGGCCGGCACCGCGCGCAGCCGCCTCGCGCATGACTTCCGGGGTGGACGTATCAATCGAGATGATGGCATCCACTTCGCGGGCCACGGCCTCAACCACTGGCAGTATGCGATCCAGCTCTTCCTGTACCGTCACCGCAGTCGCGCCGGGCCGGGTGCTTTCGGCGCCAATATCAATCAGCTGCGCCCCGTCTGCATGCATCTGCGCCGCCTGGCGCAACGCGGCATCGAGCGAGATATAACGCCCGCCATCAGAAAACGAATCCGGAGTGACATTCAGGATACCCATGACCACGGGGTGATCGAGGGTTAACAGGCGGGGGCCGCACTGCAGGACTGTGTTCATTGCCAACTGACTCGTCATCAATCAACCTGTAAAAAGCCAGGGGCCGCAATTGCGGCCCCTGGTGAAGATGGGTGTCGCTCAGTGCTGGCCCGCCGGCCCGCCAATGACTGACGGATCCGTCTTGACCGACTTTTCCGAAGCAGTCTCCTTGTCCTGTAACGGCGCACCGCCACCAGAGGCACCTGTGCCATTACCCCAGTCCTTGGGCGGCTCGGGGCGACGGCCCTCCATGATGGCGTTGATCTGCCCGACATCAATGGTCTCGTACTGGATAAGCGCTTCTGCCATCAGATCCAGCTTCTCGCGATTATCGACGAGAATCTGGCGCGCCCGGTCGTAGCAGCGGTCGATGATGGCGCGCACTTCATTGTCGATATCCATCGCGGTCTGCTCGGAGATGCTCTTGTGCTGGGTCACGGAGCGACCGAGAAAGACCTCGCCTTCATCCTCTTCATACATGAGCGGACCCATCTTTTCCGACAGACCCCATTTGGTCACCATGTTGCGGGCCATTTCTGTCGCACGCTGGATGTCGTTGCTGGCACCCGTGGTGACGCCATCAAACCCGAGGGTCAGTTCTTCGGCAATACGGCCACCGAACATGGAACAGATACGGGACTCGATGCCGCGCTTGGACCAGGAGTAGCGGTCCACTTCCGGCAGGAACATGGTTACGCCCAGCGCACGGCCGCGCGGAATGATGGAGACCTTGTAGACCGGATCGTGCTCGGGGACGAGACGGCCGACGATGGCATGACCGGCTTCGTGATAGGCGGTGTTGCGCTTCTCGTCCTCGGACATGACCATGGATTTGCGCTCGGCGCCCATCATGATCTTGTCCTTGGCCAGCTCGAACTCGCGCATTTCAACGAGCTTCTTGTTGTTGCGTGCCGCAAACAGGGCAGCCTCGTTAACGAGATTGGCCAGATCGGCGCCGGAAAAGCCCGGGGTGCCACGTGCAATCACTTCGGGATTGACGTCGTCACCCAGCGGCACCTTGCGCATGTGTACATTGAGAATCTGTTCGCGGCCCCGGATATCCGGCAAGCCCACCATCACCTGGCGATCGAAGCGGCCCGGGCGCAGCAGCGCCTTGTCGAGCACGTCCGGACGGTTGGTGGCCGCAATGACAATGATGCCGTCATTGGTTTCAAAGCCGTCCATTTCCACCAGCAACTGGTTCAGGGTTTGCTCACGCTC
>CAYGBB010000166.1:0-234 GCA_964347985.1 uncultured Moraxellaceae bacterium | reverse complement strand
GTGCCGCGCGCAATCACTTCGGGATTGACGTCGTCGCCCAGCGGTACCTTGCGCATGTGCACATTGAGGATCTGTTCGCGGCCACGGATGTCCGGCAGGCCGACCACCACCTGACGGTCAAAACGACCCGGGCGCAGCAGTGCCTTGTCGAGTACGTCGGGACGGTTGGTGGCGGCGATGACGATGATGCCGTCGTTGGCGTCAACGCCGTCCATTTCCACCAGCAACTGATTC
>CAYGBB010000165.1:0-5162 GCA_964347985.1 uncultured Moraxellaceae bacterium | reverse complement strand
ATCCCAGTCAACCAGATCCACGGACATGTTCAGCTGACCATAAACGGTCGGAGCGGCCTGGGCAGCCATAGGAGTAGCCAGAGCAGCGGTAACAGCCAGAGCGAGCAGCTTGCGATTCATACGTGTATCTCCTGATACCTTTATATTGGTTGTAGCCATCCGGTCGGGTTTTGCCCTGAAAGGGAGCGCATGCCTGTGTTCATGCACCGCCCTGACGCGGAAGCCTGAGCCAGAACGTACACCTGACTTTAAGAAAAAGCTACAACCGTATGACAAATATATGAATTTTTGATTTCAGCAGAGGGAGAGCAAGACAGCCCGGTCAGTCTGAAGCTGCCAGGAGAAGTGATCGCGGGCTGGAAAAACAATTGCCCCGTTTGGATGAACTCTTTGTTACAGGACGATGACGGCATCGTCAAGCACTGACATGCGGTAAAAGTGGCAGAAAATCAGTGGGTTGGCTAAAAAATAACCAGCGGGCAGACTCCTCGTGCTTGAAGCTCCTCCCACCTCAGGTATCCGGGATTTAACGGGCTTCCTGGCGTTTGGCCTCTGTCCAGAGGGCCTCCATCTCATCGAGGCTGGCGGAGCTGAAGGGAATGCCCTGCTCGCCCAAGCGGTCCTCGATGTGGGCGAAGCGCCGCTCAAACTTGGCATTGGCCTTCTTCAGGGCCATTTCGCTGTCCAGATCGAGATGACGGGCCAGATTGACGACGCAGAACAGCAGATCGCCCAGCTCCTCTTCCTGCGCGGCTGGCGTACCGTTGTCCAGTTCAGCCTCTACCTCGTCCAGCTCTTCGCGGATCTTGGCAATCACGGCACGCGGATCGTTCCAGTCAAAGCCAACCTTGCCCGCCTTGCGCTGCAGTTTTTCAGCCCGCGTCAGTGCCGGCAGGCCTGCCGTGATGCCATCCAGAATACGGGAGTGAGTCTCGCCTTTTGCTGCTTTTTCCGCTTTCTTGATGGCATCCCAGTTCGCGACTACCTCGCGGCTTTCTATCGCCACCGTTTCACCATCAAGGCGGCCATCAGGAAACACATGCGGATGCCGGCGGATCATCTTGTCGGCAATGCCGGCGGCAACCTGCTCGAAGTCAAACAGCCCCTGCTCACTGGCCATCTGTGCATGAAAGACCACCTGCAGCAATAAATCGCCAAGTTCCTCGCGCAGGTTATCCATGTCGCCACGCGCAATGGCATCCGCCACTTCATGCGCCTCTTCCAGGGTGTAGGGCGCAATGGTGGAAAAATCCTGTTCCAGATCCCAGGGGCAGCCGGTCTCCGGATCACGCAAGCGCGTCATGATTTGCAAAAGCTGTTGCAGTGCGGACATGAAGTACCCTCAGAAAAATCAGGCCGAATGACGACGGGCTTCAATCACGTTGGGTTGCTGCTCGATTCTGGCCAGCAAACGGCCCAGCACATTGAGACTGCCTACTTCAACCGTGATCTGCATGGTGGCGGTGCCATCATTCTTGTTGGAGTGCGTCTGCAGGCCGGTCACATTCACATGTTCGTTGGCCAGCACACTGGTAATGTCGCGCAACAGGCCGGTTCTGTCCCAGGCACGGATATGAATATCCACGGGATAGACATCGTTCTCGGACTGGTTCCATTGCACGTTGACCACGCGCTCGGGCTCATCCGACTGCAGGCGCAGGTACTCGGGGCAGCCCCGACTGTGAATGGAAATGCCCCGGCCATGCGTGACATACCCCACGATGGGTTCGCCAGGAATCGGCTTGCAACACCCTGCGATTTGCGTCAGCAGATTGCCAACACCTTCGATGATGATCGGTGAACCGGACAGGGTCCGACGCGGACGACTGACAATGTCCTGCGGCAGCAAGTCCTGCTGGGCATTGGTGCTTTCCACACGCACCCCCATCAGACTGATGACCTGACTGATGCGCACATCACCCGCACCGATACCGGCCAGAACATCATCACCGCTCTTCACATTAAGCCGTGGTGCCAGCGCATCAAGATCATGACGCGACAAGGTAATGGCAAGGCGGGAGAATTCCCGGTCCAGCAAATCACGCCCTTCGGCAATATTCTTTTCCCGGTCCTGCTGCTTGAACCAGTGCCGTACCTTGGCCAGCGCACGCGAGGTATTCAGATAACCGAGCGAGGCTGACATCCAGTCACGGCTGGGTGTGCCCCCCTTGGCAGTCATGATCTCGACCTGCTCACCGGTCTGCAGCTTGTAGTTGAGCGGCACAATCCGGCCATTCACCTTGGCGCCACGGCAGGCATTACCGACGGCCGTGTGCACGTGATAGGCAAAATCCAGCGGGGTGGCACCCGCCTGCATGTCGATCACATGACCATCACGCGTGAATACGTAAATACGGTCATCATGGATGGCCTGATTGAGTTGCTCGGCAAAATCCTCGAGCTGGGCATCGCCCATGTCTTCCTGCCACTCCAGGACCTGGCGCAACCAGGCAATCTTGCTTTCGTAGCCGGCATTCTTGCCACCCTTGGTACCTTCCTTGTAATGCCAGTGGGCGCAGACGCCGAGCTCGGCCTCGTCGTGCATGTCGAAGGTGCGGATCTGCACTTCCAGTGGCTTACCCTGTGGTCCGATCACGGCGGTATGCAAGGAGCGGTAGCCGTTTTCCTTGGGGGTGGCGATGTAATCATCAAACTCGCGCGGAATATGCTTCCAGAGCGAATGCACCACCCCTAGTGCGGCGTAGCAATCACGCACCTCAGGCACCAGTACCCGCAGGGCGCGCACATCATAGACTTCGTTGAACGAAATCTTCTTGCGCTGCATTTTCCGCCAGATGGAGTAAATATGCTTGGCGCGACCGGTCACCTCGGAGCGCATGCCCATACGATCGAGCATGGTCTTGAGGGAACTGATGACACTCTGGATGTATTCATCACGATCCAGCCGCTTTTCATCGAGCAGCCGGGCAATGTGCTTGTAGGCCTCTGGCTCGAGATAACGGAATGACAGGTCTTCCAGTTCCCACTTGATGTGGCCGATGCCAAGCCGGTGCGCCAGCGGTGCATAAATATCAAAGATTTCGCGGGCCACACGCTGGCGACGTTCCGGCGTCGCGTCCTTGATTTCACGAATGGCAAAAGTACGTTCGGCAAGCTTGATGAGCGCCACTCGCACATCATCAATCATGGCCACCAGCATTTTCCGGACATTATCGAGCTGCTGCTGGTTCTGGCCAAAAATGAATTTCTTGTCAGGATTGATGATCTGGCCGATCGCGGCCATGCGCAGCACGCCTTCGATCAGGTGGGCGATATCAAACCCGAATTCCTTTTCAATAATCGTCTGGGTGGTCTTGCCTTCGCGCACGGCACGATAAAGGACGGCGGCGGTCAGGGACTCCTGATCCAGGCGCAAGTCAGCGAGGATGTCGGCCATGGCCAGGCCCGTGAGAAAACTGGACGTACGTGCCGACCAGACGTGCTCGCGAGCCGTATTCTCCTGGTCCACCTTGCGCGCGAATTCGCACGCCCGCTTGAGCGCGGCCGGATCATGCAAGTCAACCTTGGCGCCGACACGCAACAGCCAGGCATCCAGATCTACGGAACCGTCGGCCAATTGCGGATAATCTTCACGTACCTTTACCATTGTCAGCTCTTCATTTTCAGATCTGCATCTTGCGCGAGAGTGGCCTACTTTTTCTCGAAAACCGCAATGGATTCCACGTGTGTGGTATGGGTAAACATGTCCATGACTCCCGCCTTCACCAGGCGGTACCCTGCTTCCCTGAGCAGGCCGGCATCCCTGGCGAGCGTGGCCGGGTTGCAGGATACATACACAATCCGTTTGGCGCCGAACTTGGGCAGGTACTTCACTACTTCTTCGGCTCCGCTACGGGGCGGATCAATGAGCAGGCGATCAAAACCTTGCGTGGCCCATGGCTGCTGGGAAAAGTCCTGCGTCAGGTCCTGCGCATAAAACGACACATTGGTCAGGTTGTTGCGGCGGGCATTTTCCATGCCGCGATCCGCCATAGCCTGCACACCCTCCACCCCCACAACCTCACCGGCGCGCGTTGCCAGTGGCAGCGTGAAATTGCCCAGACCGCAGAACAGGTCCAGTACACGCTCGCCTGGCTGGGGATCAAGCAACTCCAGTGCCAGATTCAACATCTTGCGATTGATGCCGGCATTCACCTGGGTGAAGTCCATGGGATGGAAAAACAGGCGCAGCCCGAAATCGGGCAAGGCATAGGACAACCGGTCTTCACCTGATTCAGGATAGACGCGATGCACCGTATCGGGGCCGCCAGGCTGCAGATAGAGATGCCAGCCGCGCTCGGCACTGAATGCCGTCAGCGCCTGCACATCTGGCTCAGGCAGGGGATCCATGTGACGAAACACCAGTGCCACATCGTCATCACCGGCCGCCACTTCAATTTGCGGGATGCGGTCACGCAACGACAATCCATTGATGACCTCACGCAAGGCCAGCAGTTGTGATGCGATGCGGTCATCCAGAATCACACAGGAGCGAATGTCGGCCAGAAAACTGGACTGCTTTTCACGGAAGCCCACCAGCAGTTCGCCCTTCTTGATGACGTACTTGACGCCCAGGCGGGCCTTGCGGCGATAACCTGTTGTCTCATCCAGCAGAGGAGGTAACCAGGACTCCGGCTCCAGTCCGCCAAAATGCTTGAACTGCTCCGCCAGCACACCCTGTTTGAACGCAATCTGGGCATCACGGGACATGTGCTGCAGGGAGCAACCGCCACAGATGTCGAAATGAACACACGGCGGCGCCACACGGCCTGGCGAGGCCTGCAGGACGTCCACGGTGCGGGCTTCATCATATTTCTTGTGCGTGAATGTGTAATGGGCCCGAACGCGCTCCCCCGGCAAGGCACCTTCCACAAAGATGCGCTTGCCATCCATGCGGGACAGGCCCCGACCTTCATGGCTCAGGCTGTCAATCTCCAGCTCTACCGGAGGGCGGGCTTTCATTTTTTCACGACGCGTCATTATGTTCTCTGGCTCAGTTCGCTATGCAGACAGTTCAGGACTGGATATCTTCAGGTGGCAGAATTTTTCTGCCATGCATCCAGAAATTCGATGAAATGTGGCTTGTTTTCCTTTTGCAGCAACGATCGGGTCAGCTCGATTTCCTGTTCATAGGCACTCGCATCGAGATGACCACGGATAAG
>CAYGBB010000164.1:0-5190 GCA_964347985.1 uncultured Moraxellaceae bacterium | reverse complement strand
GCTCAGCAAACAGAATGAAACACCCAAGGTCGGTGGGCCGGAGTCACTTTCCGGCATGAACTTCGACTCTGGTAACGGCCCGACCCGCATGGTCGTAGAGTCGAAGTATTGAGCGGACAGCACAGCAGCTGCCCGCATGACGCGATGCAATAACGAAACGCGACAAGCACTGCATAAAGAGCGAGGCCCGTGTGGTCCGCACCAGAATAAAAAGAGGTCGCTCGCCAGAAGGCGACCCGGAGAGGGGGTTACATGAACATCAGAAACAGCTTGCCGGGATCACTTACCCTGCTGGCATTGCTCATCAGCAGCCATGCACTGGCGGTCAGCGAACGTCCCCAGCTCCGGAACTATGGGTCCTACACCGACTTCCTGCGGGCCGTGGTGGATTACACCAAGCACAACGGCGAAGCCGCCGCCAGCGAACGCGAATGCCGTGATACTGAAGCGGATGGCAATGGCGACTCGCAAAAAAAGCAGAACACCTGCGAGGGCAAGGAAGCGCTTGGCGACAATGAAATCTCCGGCCAGGCGGGCGGCACCGGGATGCCCGATGAAACCGGAACAAGCTCCTCTTCCCTGTCGGGCGACGACATGGGCAGCCTGGATGACCTGAGCGAAACTGGCAGCGCCACCGGGGAATCCGGCACAGGCGGCAACGCGCAGGACCCGAACTCACCGGATGCACTGGAGCAGGCGATTGCCCTGGCGCGCGACGGCCTCATCCAGCGCTACGAGGACAACAGCAACACACGCACAACGTTCAGCAGCTTCCCCATGCAACCCGTCGATGCCGGCGATCTGGCCCAGGTTTCCCTGATTGATGCCCTCACCGGCCTGATGATCACAGAGCGCGACGCACGGATCCGGCTCAACATTGACCCGTCGAAATTTACGGATCCGCTGGCACTGATTGATGCCCGCCTGCTAGCCGACGATGTGACACTCGAGTTTGACAGCCTTGCATTGCAGCAGGAATTGCTCAGCAACATTTTGCCCTTTGCCGGCGGCAACTTCATCTGGTCGGTCGACAACGGCAACTATTACTCTGTCGTGAATGCCAGTCCCTCGTACATTGATGGCAAAGGCCTCAGCCTGAGCTTTTCTACACAGGCCTCAGTCCGTGCCGCCATTGTTGACAGTGATGGCCTGCTCCCTTCCCTTCCCTACGCTGGCGCCGTTGTTATTGATCCCCTGAACATCAAGACCGACACAATCGTGGCCAATCTGTTTGCCCGCGAAGACGGCGCAGGAAACACCAGCATCGTCGCCTCGCTCGATACCCAGGGCGATATCTCTTTCGATCTCTCCAACACCGCCATCGGAGTGGCCAGCGCCACCCGGAGTGGCTCCACCTGGATCATCGGCGAATCCAGCAATTTCCTGTCCTTCGGCCCCAGCTCGATTCTCTCCATCCGGATGGATGAACCGCTGGAGGCTGTTATCTCGAACCCGGATAACAGCACCAATACACCGCTGCTGCGCATTAATGGCCGCATATCCCAGCTGGTGCTGAGCGAAATGGCCTTGCTGGATGGCAGCTCCGGACACGGCATACACTTCGGTCGTTTCAGCATCGACAATCTGGCCCTGGTTAATACCAGCGTCTACTTTGAAAACGACGCCATTCGTGTCGACATGGGGAGTGGTGCAGACAACCTGCACATGGCCATTGAAAGTCTTGTCTTCGGCGGCACCATGCAAGACCGCGTAAGAGGCACGCTTCCCGCCGCCATTGGTGATGCCGAAATCACCGTATCCACGCAAGACAACATGCAGATCACCTTGCGCGCGCACTGACCCCTGCTCGCATAAAAAAACCGTTCAGTGCTCTCGCGCTGAACGGTTTTTTTATGCCCGTGAAACAGTCTATTTGGCGAGTCGAGTGCGCTGACGCATTGCTTCAAACAGGGTCACGCCCGTGGCCACCGACACATTCAGGCTCTCCACACTCCCTGCCATGGGAATGTAAATCAGGCCATCACACAGTTCGCGCGTGAGACGGCGCATGCCACTGCCTTCCGCGCCCATGATCACGCCCAGCGGACCGGTCAGGGAAACCGAGTACAGCGGCTTGGCGTCCTCCTCCAGTGCCGTCCCCATCAACCAGATACCGCGATCCTTGAGCATCTCCATGGTGCGGGCCAGATTGGTCACCTGAAAAAACGGCAGGCTCTCGACTGCACCGCAGGCCACCTTGCGCACCACCGGCGTGATGGAGGCCGACTTGTCACGCGGGGTGATGACGGCATGCACGCCAGCCGCATCGGCACTGCGCAGGCAGGCACCCAGATTGTGCGGATCGGTAACGTTATCCAGCAGCAGCAGGAAAGGGGGCGCCTCCAGTCCGTCCAGAAAGGTGGCCAGGTCATTCTCGTCACCGGGCGGCTGCTCGCGCACGCGTGCCACTACCCCCTGATGATGCGAATCCCCCGCCAGATCATCCAGCTGGGCACGCTCGCGCCACTGCAAGGTGATACCGAGCGGACGCAATGCCTGCACCAGCTTGTTGAGGCGCTCGTCGTCACGGCTCTTGAGCAGAAACACTTCCAGCACCCCTTCAGGCTGCCGGTCGAGATAGGCCTGCACCGAATGCAGGCCGTAGATCACAATATTTTTTGCCATTTACTTCTTCTTGCGTCCCGCGGGATTGCCCTTGCCACCACCGGTTGCCGGTCTTGGCTGCCCACCTGCAGACGGCTTTCCGGACGACCCGCCCGCAGGCTTGCCGCCGGAAGAGCGCCCACCGGATGACTTTCCAGCCGCCGGTTTTCTGTCGCCCTTGCCGGGAATATCGCCGGTACGCAAACGGTCACGTTCAGAGCGGCCAGCATCGCCCCCCTTGCCACGCCCCTGCCCCTTGCGGTCATCCGCCTCGGCAGAGGCTTTTCGTGAACCACCACGACCGGCCCGGCTACCGCCACCGATGAGCTCGAAGTCCATCTTGCGCTCATCAAGATTCACGGCTGCCACCTTGATGCGCACGGTATCGCCAAGTTTGTACTGGGTACCCGAACGGCTGCCCACCAGCTTTTGCATGGAGGCATCAAAGTCGTAGAAGTCACCGGACAAGCGACTGATATGGACCAGTCCCTCGACAAAAATATCCGTCAGTTCAACAAAGAAGCCGAACGAGGTAACTGCTGAAATCACGCCATCGAACTCGGCACCAACGTGATCCTTCATGTACTCGCACTTGAGCCAGGACACCACATCACGCGTCGCCTCATCTGCACGCCGCTCGGTCATCGAACAGTGCGCACCGAATGCCAGCATCTGGGCCATGTCCGGCATGCCGGTGCCTTCCGCTTTCTTGCCACGCATGCGGCGCATCTTGTCGCCCATGGCCTCCATCAGCGAATGCTCGGTCTGCACGCGCGCACGGATCACACGGTGCAGCAGAAGATCAGGATAACGGCGGATCGGCGAGGTGAAATGCGCATACGCGTCATAGGCCAGACCAAAGTGCCCGATATTCTCCGGGGAGTACACGGCCTGCGACAGCGAACGCAACAACATGGTTTCAATGATGTGCTTGTCCGGGCGGTCCTGAATCTTGTCGATCACCGCCTTGAAATCCGCCGGCTGCGGCTTCTGGCCCGCCGTGAACGGAATGGCCAATGCGCCCAGGAAGGTGCGCAGCTTGGCCAGTTTTTCATTACGCGGACCTTCATGATTGCGGTACAGCGCCGGCAAATGCTGAACCGCCACAAAATCGGCCGCACACACGTTAGCCGCCAGCATGCACTCTTCAATCAGCATGTGCGCCTGATTGCGGGTGACCGGCACGATCTTGTCGATCTTGCGGTCGAGACCAAACTCGATGCGGGTTTCATTGCTGTCAAAATCAAGTGCACCACGCTTTTCACGTGTACCGCGCAGGATCTTGAAAAGTTCATGCAGACGCTGCACCGGCTCGACAACATGCGCGTGGTCTTTCGCAACCTGGCGACCCAGCTCACTGTCCGGCGTCTCCAGCAAGGCACTGACCTTGGTATAGGTCAGGCGTGCCTTGGAATGCATCACGCCTTCGTAAAACTTGTACGCAGTAACGCGGCCAGCCAGCGAGATGTTCATGTCGCAAACCATGCACAGGCGGTCGACATGCGGATTCAGCGAGCAGAGTCCGTTGGACAGCACTTCCGGCAACATCGGTACGACTTGCTGCGGGAAATACACGGAGTTGCCACGATTCAGCGCCTCGGTATCCAGTGCAGTGCCCGAGCGCACGTAATGCGACACGTCGGCAATTGCCACGATGAGACGGAAGCCGCCACGACGCTTTTCGCAGTACACGGCATCATCAAAGTCGCGGGCATCTTCACCATCAATCGTCACCAGCGGCAGGTCACGCAGATCGACACGCCCCTGCTTGTCTTCCTCAAGCACTTCCGGATCAAGGCGGGCGGCCTCGCGCTCCACCTCGACCGGCCAGACATGCGGAATCTCGAAACTGCGAATGGCAATGTCGATTTCCATGCCCGGGGCCAGATAGTCCCCGAGCACCTCGACAATGCGGCCGGAAGGCAGGCTTCGGTGCGTCGGATACTCCAGCACCTCAAGAGCAACAAACTGACCGACCACGGCGGAGTGATCATCATTGCTGACCAGCACTTCCTGGGTGATGCGGGCGTTATCCGGCACCACGAAGGCGTTGCCGGACTCCTCGTAATAGCGCCCCACCACTTTCCTGGTGCGTTTTTCGACGATGCGGACAATCTGCCCTTCGCGACGACCCTTGTGGTCGTAGCCGGATTCGCGCGCCAGCACGATGTCGCCGTGGAAGACGCGGCGCATCTCGCGCGAGGTCAGCAGCAGGTCTGGCGACTTGTCATCAGGAATCAGGAAGCCGAAGCCATCGGGGTGCCCGACCACGCGGCCGCGAACCAGATGCGATTCATCCATGGGCGTGTAGGCGCCGCGACGATCGGCTTGCGCCTGCCCGTCGCGGATCATGGCACCAAGGCGGCGGCGCAGGGCCTCCACCCGGTCTTCATCAAACAGGCCAAAATGCGCTGCCACCTGATCGGCGGTCAGGGCTTTCTTGCCTGTGCTCAGGAGCTCCAGAATCAGCTCCCGGCTGGGAATGGGGTTTTCGTAACGATCGGCTTCGCGGCCGGCGTGCGGGTCCTGCCAGTTGTCAGGCTTGGACATGAGGACTTCCTATATGGGTGGCCTCTGGCCACGAAA
>CAYGBB010000163.1:0-5264 GCA_964347985.1 uncultured Moraxellaceae bacterium | reverse complement strand
TGGCAGATCAGTGCCAGCGCATCTACACGTTCGCCATTGATGAGAATATCAACACGTACCAGTCGGGAAGGCTCGAAACGGACAAAGGTGTAATCCAGCGAGGCGTATCCACGCGATACCGACTTCAGTCGATCAAAGAAATCCAGCACCACTTCACCCAGAGGAATCTCATACGTCAGCGCAACCTGCTTGCCATGAAACAGCATGTTTTTCTGGACGCCCCGGCGCTCCTGGGCCAGCTTGATCACATCGCCCACATACTCTGGCGGCACCAGGATATGACACTCGGCAATGGGCTCGCGGAACTCTTCCACAGAACCGATATCAGGTAACCGGGAAGGGTTGTCGACATTGACGATATCGCCATTTTTCTTGACGATTTCATAAATAACGGTCGGCGCCGTGGTGAGCAGATCGAGATTGTACTCGCGCTCCAGTCGTTCCTGCACAATCTCCATGTGCAACATGCCCAGGAAGCCGCAGCGGAAGCCGAAACCCAGCGCATCCGATGACTCCGGCTCATAAAACAGCGCCGAATCATTCAGCTTGAGCTTGGACAGCGCTTCACGGAATGGCTCGTAATCGTCGGAGGAAATCGGGAACAAACCGGCATACACCTGCGGCTTCACTTTCTTGAAACCCGGCAATATGTCGACATTGGGCGTCGTGGACAGGGTCAGGGTATCGCCCACTGGCGCGCCGAAAATATCCTTGATGCCGGCAATCACAAAGCCCACTTCACCAGCTTCCAGAATACCGGTTTCCGAATGTTTGGGGGTGAATACGCCGACACTGGTCACGATATGTGCCTGTCCCGTGCTCTTCACCAGAATCTTGTCGCCCTTTTTCACGCGACCGTTCTTGATGCGCACCAGCGACACCCCGCCCAGATAGTTATCAAACCAGGAGTCAATGATCAGCGCCTGCAACGGGGCTTCACGTTCGCCCACCGGGGCAGGAATCCGGTCAATGAGCGCATCCAGCAGTTCGGGCACGCCAAGGCCGGTCTTGGCAGACACCCGGCAGGCATCGGTGGCCTCGACTCCGATCACATCCTCGATTTCCTGACACACGGTTTCCGGATCGGCCTGCGGCAGATCAATCTTGTTCAGCACCGGCATCACTTCCAGGCCCTGCTCCAGCGCCGTGTAGCAGTTGGCGACCGACTGGGCCTCCACGCCCTGTGCCGCATCCACCACCAGCAGGGCGCCCTCACAGGCCGCCAGTGAACGACTGACCTCATAGGAGAAATCGACATGGCCCGGGGTATCAATGAAGTTCAGCTGGTAACGCTGACCGTCACGGGTCGAGGTGTGGTACAGGGTCACCGAGTGTGCCTTGATGGTAATGCCGCGTTCACGCTCCAGATCCATGGAGTCGAGCACCTGCGCCTGCATCTCGCGCATTTCCAGGCCACCACAGAGCTGAATGAACCGGTCGGCCAGCGTGGACTTGCCATGGTCGATATGGGCAATGATGGAGAAGTTACGGATGTGCTTGATATCGGTCACGAGGGGGCTACCACAGAGAGTGTCGCAAAGGCGCGGATTCTACCTGAGTCAGGGGCCTGCCCCAAAGAAAACGGGGCCCAAGCCCCGTTTTCTTTTGTGTCGCCTTACTTTTTCCCGCTTTTGCTCGCCGGAACGGCGGCCTCCAGGCGCAAAGGCAGGATCATGGGCTGCCCGCGGCGACTGACGGACATCGGCACGGCCTTGCCCGCCGGCAGGGACTTGGCCGTATCCACGAACTGCTGGGCCGTGAGAACCGGCTTGCGGTTCAGGGCCACGACCACATCGCCTGGCTGCAGGCCGGCATCGGCACCCGCCCCCTCGACCACTTGCAGTACTACCACACCACCTTCCAGCTTGAGCTGCGCCTTCTCCTGCGGAGTAAGGTCACGAATGGTGATGCCCATGCGATTGATGTCAGGCTTGTCCGCAGCGGCCTTGGCAGCAGCGACATCCTGGTCCTCAGGCAAAGAAGCCACCTCGAAGCTCAGGATTTGCACCTTGCCTTCACGGATCACTTCCAGCGGCAGCTTGTCGCCCACCTTGGCCCGGCCGATCATCTGGGGCAGCTCGGACGAAAGGCCGATATCCCGGCCATTGAAGCGGGTGATCACATCCCCGTCCTTCACCCCCGCCTTCTCGGCCGGCGTACCCGGTAACACCTTGGCCACCAGGGCACCCGCCGGCTTGGGCAGACCATAAGCCTCTGCCAGGTCCCGGGTAATATCCTGTGTCACCACACCCAGATAGCCCCGTGCCACATGCCCGTCAGTCTTGAGCTGCGCCACCACGTCCATGGCCACATCAATCGGAATGGCAAACGACAGCCCCATGAACCCACCGGAACGGCTGTAGATCTGCGAATTGATACCCACCACCTCGCCGTCCATGTTCAGTAGCGGACCACCGGAGTTGCCCGGGTTGATGGCAACATCGGTCTGGATAAATGGCACATACGACTCATTCGGCAAGGCACGGGACTTGGCACTGACAATGCCGGCCGTCACGGAGTACTCAAAGCCGAACGGGGAGCCAATGGCCATCACCCATTCGCCCACCTTGAGCTTTTCCGGGTCGCCGATCTTCATGGCCGGCAGATCGGTTGCCTCGATCTTGAGCAGTGCCACATCCGAGCGCTCGTCCGTTCCGATCACTTCGGCATCCAGTTCGCGACGGTCAGACAGTCGCACCGTCACCTTGTCTGCACCCTGCACCACATGGTTGTTGGTCAGCACATAACCGTCGTTCGAGATCACGAAACCGGAACCAAACGACTGGCGATCCCTTGGCGCCGGGGCATACCCGAAATCATCCCCGAAGAAACGCCTGAATATTTCCGGCACCTCCTGCTGAGCACCGGCACGTCCCTTGCTTTTGGCCGAGGCGCTGATATTGACCACCGCCTTGCTCTGGGTTTCGGCCAGCGGCGTGAAGTCCGGTAACTGGGCACGAGCCGACGGGGCAAGCAAAGCCGCACACACAACCAAAACGGGCATGACCACGTGACGGGTCAGACGCATGACAACCTCCTTGAGGGATCGGACTTGCAGAGACAGCAGCGGTCAACGCCGCAGATGCCCGAAAAATTAGCGAGGGGACCGCCACCTGAACAGTGAGGAATTGTAAGCAAGCTTTCATATCCCGCCCGAGTTGCCGCATTTTCGTGACCGGCCATCCGGCATATACTCCACCCCATCGCGACACGCCCGTCGTCCTCCCTGGCATCCCCACCCATGTCTGATCACCTTTACGACGTACTTATTGTCGGCAGCGGCGCCGCCGGCCTGACACTGGCCCTCAAGCTTGATCCCTCGTTGCGCATTGCCGTGTTGTCCAAGGCCGAGCTGACCGATGCCAGCACCTACTGGGCCCAGGGAGGCGTCGCGGCCGTTCTGGATGAAACCGACTCTACAGACTCCCACATCGCGGACACGCTGGTGGCCGGGGCAGGCCTGTGCCATGAGGATGCCGTGAAGTTCACGGTGGAAAATGGTCCGGATGCCATTCGCTGGCTGATTGATCAGGGCGTGAGCTTTACGCTGGATGCTGACGCGCAACCCCACCTCACCCGTGAAGGTGGTCACTCGCATCGCCGCATCATTCATGCCGCCGATGCGACTGGCCGTGCCATTTCCACCACACTGGTGCGCCGCGTTCGAGAATGCGCAAATGTGGACCTGCTCGAGAACCAGGTCGCTGTCGACCTCATCACCTCGCAGAAAAGTGGACTGCCAGGCGATAACCGCGTTCTGGGTGCCTATGTATTGAATACGGCCACTGGCGACATCAATGTTTTTCGCGCCAAATTCGTGGCGCTCGCCACCGGCGGTGCCAGCAAGGCGTATCTCTACACCAGCAACCCGGACATCGCGACCGGGGATGGCATTGCCATGGCCTGGCGCGCCGGTTGCCGCGTCGCCAATATGGAGTTCAACCAGTTCCACCCCACCTGCCTGTACCATCCACAAGCCAAGTCATTCCTGATAACCGAAGCCATGCGCGGCGAAGGTGCCTATTTACGCCTGCCAACAGGCGAGCGCTTCATGCCCGGCTTTGATGAGCGCGCCGAGCTAGCCCCCCGTGACATTGTCGCGCGGGCTATCGACTACGAAATGAAGCGGCTCGGCATTCGCTGTGTATATCTCGATATCACCCACAAGCCGGCAGAGTTCATCATCAGCCACTTCCCGAATATCTATCAGAAGTGCCTGGAGTTTGGCCTCGACATCACCAGGGAACAGATTCCCGTGGTGCCAGCCGCACACTTTACCTGTGGTGGCGTCATGGTCGATCTGGCCAGTCATACAGACGTGACCAACCTCTACGCCATTGGCGAAACCTCCTTTACCGGGCTGCACGGCGCCAATCGCATGGCCAGTAATTCGCTACTGGAGTGCTTCGTGTTTGCCATGGCGGCAGCCCGCGACATCCAGGACAAGATCGCCCGCACCGAAACACCCCCGCCCTGCCGCGCCTGGGATGAGTCGCAGGTTCGCAATCCGGATGAGGATGTGGTGATCCTGCACAACTGGGAGGAGCTGCGTCGCTTCATGTGGGACTATGTCGGCATTGTCCGAACGGACAAACGCCTGGCCCGCGCCCTGCACCGGATCGAATTGCTGCAGAGTGAGATTCACGAGTACTACAGCAACTACAGGATCTCGACCAACCTGATCGAGCTGCGCAATCTGGTCATGGTGGGCGAGCTGATCATTCGCTCGGCGCTGGCGCGCAAGGAATCCCGTGGGCTGCACTACACGCTGGACTACCCGGACCTGCTGCCGGAAATCCATGACACAGTACTCCGCCCGGATCACTTCACACCACCGCACTGAGATACCATGCGTTTGCATGATGACCTTTGACAGTACCCCGGGCACGGGTTACATCAGTGTTTTGTTTTCCAGTCGCGGGGATTAAGGATGAGCAGCAAGCAGATACTGATCGGCAAAGGTGAAGTGCCCTGCTTTCTCGAAGGCCGCTACGCCAACCGTCACGGCCTCATTGCCGGCGCCACCGGGACCGGCAAGACCATCACCCTGCAGATTCTGGCCGAGGGCTTTTCCGATCTCGGTGTACCGGTGTTTCTCGCCGACATCAAGGGCGATGTCGCCGGCCTTTCGCAAGCCGGCGCCGACAATCCAAAACTGGCTGAACGTGCCGCCAAAATCGGCGTCGACGACTATCGCATGCAGGCTTATCCCGTAGTTTTCTGGGATGTGTTTGGCGAACAGGGCCACCCGGTCCGCGCCACGA
>CAYGBB010000162.1:0-5307 GCA_964347985.1 uncultured Moraxellaceae bacterium | reverse complement strand
CTTCGGCTTCGACCGCTGCCTCGTAGGCATCTGCAGCGAGCAGGTCATCGATTTCTGCCGCATCCACCAGGCGGATCTTGTACATCCAGCCATCGTGGTACGGATCGCTGTTGACGATTTCCGGGCTGTCGCTGAGGGCCTCGTTGACTTCGATCACTTCACCGGTCAGCGGCGCATAAATGTCGGATGCCGCTTTCACGGACTCCACCACACCGGCCTCATCACCAGCCTTGAGCTGATCACCCACATCCGGCAGTTCGATGTAGACCAGGTCGCCCAGTGCTTCCTGGGCGTGATCGGTGATGCCAACAACGGCGATATCGCCTTCGATGCGGGCCCACTCGTGGCTGGCAAGGTATTTGAGTTCAGCGGGCGTGTTGCTCATGGTGGTTGGCCTCAGGCGAAATCGCCGTGTTTGTTAAAGGGTAACAATCAAAAAAACACCAGCCGCCTGTGGCCAGACATGGCCACCGGCGGCGAAGTAAAAACTACATCAATACAGGGCCTTGCCATTGCGCACGAAAGGCGGGCGCACAATACGCGCCGGCAAGCGCTTGCCACGAATCTCGACCTCGGCATGATCGGCGCTGCCGGCAGGCACGCGTGCCAGGGCAATCGCCACTTCCATGGTAGGCGAGAACGTACCCGACGTGGTTTCACCCTCACCGTCGGCCGTGACCACTTTCATGTGTGAGCGCAGCACGCCCCGGCCCTCCAGGATCAGGCCGACCAGCCGCGATTTTACGCCAGCAGCCTTCTCTGCCTCCAGCGCTGCCTTGCCAATAAAGTCATGCGGCGCTTCATCAGAGCCCCAGACAATGGTCCAGGCCATGTTGGCGACCAGCGGGGACACTTCTTCCGTCATGTCGTTGCCGTAAAGGTTCATGCCGGCCTCCAGACGCAGGGTGTCGCGGGCGCCCAGACCACAGGGCAGCACGCCGGCAGCCAGGAGTTCGCGCCAGAAAGCCGGGGCTTCGGTATTGGGCAGCAGGATTTCCAGACCATCTTCACCGGTGTAGCCGGTGCGGCTGATGAACCAGTCGCCGGCAACGGCGCCGACAAACACGTCGAGGCCGTTGATCAGGCCGGCCAGTGCCGGCTTCAGGGCCGCCACTTTCGCCCGGGCCTCAGGCCCCTGCACGGCAATCATGGCCAGATCGGTGCGCTCTTTCATGCTGATCGCAAAGCCGGCAGCCTGCGCCTGCATCCAGGCCAGATCCTTGTCGTGGGTACCGCAATTGACTACCACACGCCACAGCGAGGGCGCATCGGGCGTAGGGGCATAGACGATAAGATCGTCGATTACGCCGCCATCTTCGCGCAACATGCCAGAGTACAGTGCCTTTCCGGGCACCTTGAGGCGTGCCACGTCATTCGCCAGCAGTCTCTGCAGGTAGGGCAGTGCGTCGGCCCCATCCAGCTCAAGGAAGGTCATGTGGGAGACGTCGAACATGCCCGCGGCGCGACGCACGGCATGATGCTCTTCCAGCACCGAGCTGTACTGCACCGGCATGTCCCAGCCACCAAAGTCGACAATGCGGGCGCTCAGGGCCAGATGTTCATCGTAAAGTGCGGTTTTGTGGCCCATGGCGTTTGGCGTCCCGAGTAATGAGGCGCGCATTTTACACGCCGAAGGGGGTCGGCTCCACGACTACAGGGACTGAACGATTGGCGGCAGGGCTCAGGGCAGGCAATCAGCGCACTGCCGCCGTCACCACCACCTCAACCTTCCACTTCGGATTGGCCAGTTGCGCCTGCACCGTGGCCCGTGGCGGCGCGTGACCCGCCACCACCCATGCATCCCACACCGCATTCATGGCGGCGTAGTCAGCCAGATCCGGCAGGAAGACCTGCGCCATCAGGATGCGCGACTTGTCGCTGCCCACTTCATTGAGCAGGCGATCAATCGTTTCCAGCACTTCACGGGCCTGGCCCGCGATGTCCTGCGAATCATCAGTGGCTACCTGGCCGGCCAGGTAGACGGTGCCGTTGTAAACCGCAATTTCGCTGTAGCGGGACGCGACATGAAGGCGCTTCAGATCAGTCATTTTTTATCTCTCGTGAGTGCGTGAGCTCGCCATGACAGTCAACTGCCCATCATGTACTTTCGAAAACAGTGCCAGCGCTGTCGCTGCCCCCAGCAGACACATGAACATGTCCCACTGCGTATCCCAGACATCGCCCTGCGTGCCCAGGAAGGACTCGGCCGCCTCGGCCGAGACCGTGGCGACAAACCATTCGATGAGTTCGTAAAAGGCACTGAAGGCAAGACAGATGGAGATCACGAACAACACCAGCCAGCCGCCACGCTTCACCACATTCTTGCGCAGCAGGATTTCGCGCGCCAGGATGGCCGGCTCCAGCCCCTGCACAAAATGGCCGAGACGGTCATAGTGGTTGCGCTCGAAACCGAACAGGTCCTGCACCTGGAACCCGGCCGGCACCAGCGCGTAAGTGTAGTGTCCGCCCACAATCAGGATGACGGCATGCAGGAAAATGAGCCGATAGAGCAGATCCGTCAGCGGAAATGATTGGCTGGTCCACAACAGCAACGGCAATGCGATCAGGACCGGCACCACCTCAAGCATCCAGGTGGGATAGTCATGCGGCCTGATGGCGGACCAGCCGAGTACCAGCAAGGTGAGCACGAGAAGAATAACGGGCTCTTTGCGGAATGGAGATATCTGGGTCATCAGGTGACTGCCTTGCTCTTGTTGGCGTGGGGTAGACATGGCGCTGGCGTAATTATTCGCAACGGGCACTGGCAGGCAAATCGCCCGCCAGCCCCATGGCAACGCGGGCGAGCTCCTGCTTGACCGGCAAAAAGCCATTGGTGGCACGCATGCCAATATTGCGCACCACCACCAGCAGCGGATGCTGGCTGCCAAACAGTTTCTGGAAGCCGGTCATGCTGTTGAGAATGAGTGTGTTGTGCGCGCGGCGACGGCGCGCATAACGTGACAGCGTCGCCTCATTCCACCAGGCAATCTTTCTGTCCAGCGCCCGCCGGATTTCTTCCGCGAGCACGGCGGCATCCAGCAAGCCGAGATTCACTCCCTGCCCTGCCAGCGGATGAATGGCATGAGCGGCATCGCCAATCAGGGCGAGGCCGTCGCGCACATAGGCGGCCGCATGAGCGGCTCGCAACGGAAAGCTGTAGCGCGGATCAACCGCTTCAATCTCACCCAGCGTGTGCTCGAAAGCAAGGCCGAGCTCGCGCCGGAAGGTCGCGTCATCCAGCGACAGCAGCCGCTGCGCCTCTTGCTCATCCTGCGACCAGACGATGGAGCAATAGTGTTCGTCGCCATTCGCCGTGAGCAGCGGCAGGAAAGCCAGCGGGCCGGTTGCACTGAAACGCTGCCACGCCGTGAACCGGTGCGGCTGCTGCGTGCGCACCGTGGTGACAATGGCACGCTGGTGATAATCCGTGCTGCGCACATCCACGCCCACCATGTTACGCACCGCCGATTGCGCACCGTCGGCACCGATCACCAGCGTCGCCTGCAGCAACTCGCCATTATCCAGCGTGAGTTGCCAGCCCTGTGGCAAACGCTCCAGATGGGCAAGCTGTGCCGGACAGCGCAGGGTAACGTTATCGGCAGCCAGCGCCGCCTCGGTGAGCGCCGACTGCAGCAACCGGTTTTCCACCAGAACGCCCAGATGGCTCTCGCCGATTTCCCGCGCCGAAAACTCGACACGGCCACTGCCATCTGCATCCCACACGGTCATGCCGGCATAGGCGCAACAGCGACAGGCCTCCACCGCCGCCCAGGCACCGACATGGCGCAGCAGGTTCTCGGACGCCCGCGTCAACGCAGAAACACGGGGCTCGAATGGCGCGTCCGGGGCTGGCGCCTGCACGGCGGCGCGCTCGAGCATGAGAATGGAGAGGCCGCTGTCTTTCAGCAGGGCGGCCAGCAAGGAACCGACCATGCCGGCACCAACGATGATGATGTCGTACTTATTTGACGGCATGGCTGCACTCATTCGCGGCCAAAGCCGCTCCCACGAAAATAATACGCATCAGTGATTGAGGCCCATGGCGTAACGGGCCAATGCCTGCTTGGCTGCCGGCAGCAGATCAAACGTAACCATGCCGATATTGCGCGCCAGCGTGAGGCCCGGGGTGTTATTGGAGAACCCGCGCACCAGCTGATCGGAAAAGCGGGTGACATTGTGCTGGTCATCAATGCGGGCAGATTCGTACTCGCGCAGCAGCGCAAAGTCACCGATATCGCCGCCGCCACGATGCTGCCTGACGATGCGCTCGGTGAGCGCGAGACAATCGCGCAGGCACAGGTTGAAGCCCTGCCCCGCAACCGGATGCAGCGTGTGCGCGGCATTACCCAGGATCACCGCACGCGGCTGGGTTTGCGTTTGTGCCACGGTGAGCGCAAGCGGATAGGCAAAGCGTTTTGCCGTTTTCACAAAGCGTCCGGCACGCTTGCCGAAGGCCGCCTGCAACTTCTCCAGAAACTCTTCATCGCTGCAGTCAATCAGCGCCTGCTCCGTACCCACCGGCAGCGTCCACACCACGGCACGGCGATTCTCGGGCAGGGGCAGCACCGCCATGGGACCGCTTTCGGTAAAGCGTTCATAGGCAATCTGCGCATGCGGCAAATGTGTGGCCACCGTGGTCACCAGCGCCACCTGATCATAGGACGTGGTGGTGGCATTCACTCCCAGCAACTGGCGACAGGGCGAATTGGCCCCGTCCGCTGCCACCAGCAGCGGCGCACTCAGCGTGAGCGTTTTGTCGCCGTCTTTCAGTTCCGCCGTGACCTGTGACGCCCCGGCATGGATGCCGGTCAACGTCACGCCATCACGCACAGTGACGTTGGGGCACTGCCTGAGTGCGCGCAGCAGCACCAGTCCCATCCAGGCATTTTCAATCACCTGCCCAAAGCTCTCGACCTTTTCTTCATCCGCCACCAGCCGCGACATACCGAAATGACCGCGTTCCGAGATATGGATCTCGTGAATGGGGGTGGCGTGTTTTTGCAATTCATCCCACAGGCCGAGTTCACGATACGTGGACACGGTACGACGCGACAGCGCCGTGTTGCGCGCATCAAAACTCGGGCGATAGGGCAACGGCGCATCCGGCGCCAGCGGCGGAAAGGAAATGCTTTCGACCAGCGTGATGCTGAGGCCGGGCTCGCGCGCCAGCAACAGGGCCAGCGTCACGCCCACCATGCCCCCGCCAATAATCAGCACATCAGTGTCTTTCATGTTAGCGCGCCATCAGGGCCTCGATTTCATCCACCGTTTTGGGTGCGGCATGCGTCAGCACCTCATGGCCGGTTT
>CAYGBB010000161.1:0-5308 GCA_964347985.1 uncultured Moraxellaceae bacterium | reverse complement strand
GTGTCAGCCCGCATCACTCAAGGCCAGCCACTTTTCTTCCAGGCCAATCAGCTCCGCGTCCAGCGCCGCCTTTTCCGCCAGCAACCGTGCCAGATCATCCTTGCGCGCCGCCTCGTAGAGGGCTGCATCGCCGAGCAGGTCATCCAGCGCCACCAGCCGGTCCTGCACGGCGGCCAGCTGGTTCTCCAGCTTCGCCAGCGCTTTTTGCTGATCGCGGCCGGCACCGGATTTCTTTGCCACCGCCGCCACCGGTTCCACTTTGGCCGGTTCTTTTTTCACATCCTTTTTTGCGTCTTTTCTGGGCTGTTTGGCGGCGTCCTGCGCCGCACGCCAATCCCGCAACCATTGCGCGTAATCATCCAGATCACCATCAAAATTCTGCGCCTGGCCATCGGCCACCAGCAGGAACTCGTCACAGCACGCCCGCAGCAGATGCCGCTCGTGCGACACAATAACCAGCGCGCCCTGATACTCCTGGATGGCCAGTGTCAGGGCATGACGCATTTCCAGATCAAGGTGGTTGGTGGGCTCATCGAGCAGCAGCACATTCGGGCGCAGCCAGACAATCAGCGCCAGGGCCAGGCGCGCCTTTTCCCCACCGGAAAAATTCTCGCAGGTGGTATCAATGCGCTCGCCACCAAAACCGAAGCTGCCGAGGAACTTGCGCAGCGTCATTTCTTCCACGCGCGGCGCCAGACGGCTGAGCTGCAACAGCGGTGACGCCTTCAGGTCCAGATGATCCACCTGATGCTGCGCGAAGTAACCGATGCGGGTGTGATCCGACACGGTCCGCTCGCCCTGCAACGGCGCCAGCTCACCCACCAGCGTCTTGATCAGGGTCGACTTGCCGGCGCCATTGGGGCCGAGCAGCCCCATGCGGGTATCCGGTGTCAGCGAGAAGCTCACCCCGGCAATGACAATGCGCTCGCCATAACCGGCATCAATGTCGTCCATGCGGATCAGCGGACTGGCCAGCCGTTCCGGCTCGCGGAAGCGGAAACTGAACTGTGAATCGACATGGGCCGGCGCAATCAGCGTCATGCGTTCCAGCGCCTTGATACGGCTCTGTGCCTGCCGCGCCTTGGTGGCCTGGGCACGGAAGCGGTCGATGTATTTGGTGAGGTGCGCCACTTCGGTCTGCTGCTTCTCGAACTGCTGTTGCTGCTGCGCCAGACGTTCGGCGCGGGTGCGCTCGAAGGTGGAGTAGTTACCCCGATAATGGGTGATGCTGCCGGTCTCGACATGCAGGATGTGCTCGACCACATTGTCGAGAAAATCGCGGTCATGGGAGACCATGATGAGCGTGCCGGGATAGGCGCGCAGCCAGTCTTCCAGCCAGAGGATGGCATCCAGATCGAGATGGTTGGTGGGCTCGTCGAGCAGCAACAGGTCGGAGCGGCACATCAGTGTCTGCGCCAGATTGATGCGCATGCGCCAGCCGCCGGAAAAGTCTGCCACGTTCTTCTGCTGCTCCGCATCGGAGAAGCCGAGACCCGCGAGCAACTTGGCAGCCCGGGACTGCGAGGTGTAGCCGCCGATCTCCTCGTAACGCTGATAGAGATTGGCCAGGTCCTCGTAGCGCTCTTCACTTTCCGCCAGGGCCAGCTCCCGCTCCACCTGGCGCAGTTCGGAGTCGCCGTCCAGCACATAGTCGATGGCGCTCATTTCCAGCGCACTGACTTCCTGGGCCATGTGCGCCACGGTCCAGACCGCAGGCCGGTCCAGACGGCCGGCATCCGGCGTGAACTCGCCCTGCAGCAGACCGAAAAAAGTGGATTTCCCGGAGCCATTGGCGCCGGTCAGGCCGACTTTCCAGCCCGGATGAATGAGAAAGGACGCGTCGCGATAGAGTTCGCGGCCGTTACGCAGAACGGCGAGATTGGAGGCAGTTATCATGGGCGCGGATTCTACCAGCAATGCGGCCCGACTCGCGGTTTCTGTCGCTGAAATGAAAAACGGGCCCGCAGGCCCGTTTTTCTTCAACCCGACCGCTTATTCTGTCGGCGGCGTCAGCACCGTGCGCTCTTCTGCAGCAGCAGCCGACTTCGGAGCAGCCTTGGCAGCCGGCTTGTCCAGTGTCTTCAGCTTCACCGCCTTGGGGGCGGCCTTCGGCGCGGCTGGCTTGGCGGCTGGTTTGGCAACCACCTTCGGGGCAGCCTTGGCAACAGCCGGCTTGGCGGCAGGCTTGGTGGCAACAGCCTTGGCAGCAGCCGGTTTTGCAGCAGCCTTGGCCGGAGCCGGCTTGGCAGCCGCTTTCGGTGCAGCAGCCTTGGCGGCTGGCTTGGCAGCGGCCTTGGCCGGGGCCTTGGACACGCCCTTCAGCTTGGCCTGCACATAGGCCTTCAGTTCGCTCTTCTGCTGCAGACCACGAATGGCCGTGCGGGCCTGTTCAAAATCTTTCTTCGCCGCCGAGAGGGCCTTCTTGGCTTCGGTCTGTGCCTGATTGGCACGTTCCTTCACCACCTTGATGGCTTCCTTGTCAGCCTTGGCGATCTGCTGTTCCAGCTTTTTCTGCAGATCCTTGTAGTTGGCTTCAGCCTTCTCGACCATCTTGCGAGCAGACTCGATGTACTTCTCGGCTTCCTTCTGGGTTTTCTCAACCACTTTCTGGAAGTGTTCCTGCAGATCGTTCACTTGCTTCTCCAGATCCATCTTGAGTTTGTCCACCGACGTTCCGGCGGGTTTTGCAGCAGACTTAACAGCCTTTTTCTTGGCAACAGGCATGGGCACATCCTCGTGTGATTAGCGCAAAGGGTTGGCGCAGAGAACCCCTGTTTGATGGACCGTTTGCCAGGCGATGCCCGACCTGCCACTGCACGATCCATCAAGCAGAGGTTCATTGTGCGAAAAATATACGATGTAACTCCGAAAAGCGAGCGGCTCCGCATATTGATCAGTGAATCTGGATCAATTTTATTGCATGCGGATGAACCGGCATCACGTTGTCACGCCCTCTCACACAGCACACACAAAAGCGCATAGCCAAGTTATTGGCCGCCCAGTATGCTCGCGATGACGTGCAGCCCCGCCGACGCGGCGCATTCCACAACAAAAAGGAGATCCCATGAAGCGCACCCTTATCGCCGCCGCCCTGCTGGCAAGCCTGCCGACACTTGGCCTGGCTGCCGACAAGAAACCCGCAGCCTCGCCCGCTGCCACCAGCACACCTGCGTTCGCCAATGAAGACAGCAAGGCCGCTTACAGCATCGGCTTTCTCAGCGGCAAGAGCCACGCCCAGCATCTCACCACGCTGGATGTGGAGTCCTACGTTGCCGGCTTCCGCGATGCCTATGCCAAGAAAGAGCCGCGTCTGAGCGAAGACGACATGAAAACCACGCTGGAGGCCTTCCGTACCCGCCTGCAAGCGGAGGCCATGGCAAAAGCCGAACGGGAAGCTGCCGAGAACAAGACAAAATCTGTCGCCTTCCTCGCCAGCAATGCCAAAAAGGCCGGTGTCACCACCCTCGCCAGCGGCCTGCAATATGAAGTGCTGACCCAGGGCAAAGGCGCCAAGCCCAAGTCCACCGACATGGTCAAGGTGCACTATCACGGCACCCTGATCGACGGCAGCGTATTCGACAGCTCGGTGCAGCGTGGCGAACCCACCACGTTCCAGCTGGACCAGGTGATTCCCGGCTGGACCGAAGGCCTGCAGTTGATGAACACCGGCGCCAAATACCGCTTCACGGTGCCGCCTGAACTGGCCTATGGCGAGCAGGGTGCCGGCCCGATTGGTGCCAACGCCGTGCTGGTGTTTGAAGTCGAACTGCTCGGCATCGAATCCCCCGCCTACGTGGCACCAACCACCGACAGCACGCCCACGGCAAAAGCAAAGAAGAAGTAATTTCTTCCGTCTTGCCCGCACCAGCGTGCATAAAAAAACCGGCCTTGCAGGCCGGTTTTTTTATGCACGTGAGATGATGCTCAGGCAGACGCCGTTTGTACCGGCGAATGCAGCAGGGCAATCATGTGATCCTCGATTTCGAAACGGCCTTCCAGCGCCAGTCCCAACTCGGACAATTCGTGCGGCAGATCGGCCAGCACTTCCTTGTCCTCCGGATCTTCGTACAGATCATTGAAACGGATAATGGCATCCAGGGTGGGCTGCAGACGCTGCAGCAGTGCCTGCCCTTCCGCCTGCACACGCTTGCCGTGCGTCTCACCTTCCGCCAGCAGTTCGTCATAGACTTCGAAATAGCCGGCGGAAACGTAATCCATCAACACTTCACAAAATGCCTGCACACGCTCCGGTAGCGGAATCTGGTCGGCGTGACGAAGGCCGTCATCACCCAGCGCCATCATCAGCACAATCAGCGAACGGCGCTCCTCCAGCCAGCGCTTTACCAGTGCCTCAACACGACGATGATGGTCTTCTGGTCCGGTAGACGGGTTCAGCATGACAGGCCTCCTTGGCAATACTAATGATTAACAACCAGCCTATGCCCCTGTCATCGCGACTGCAAGCGCAAGGCCTCAGCCGCGGCGAAAGAGCTGCCAGACGGCAGCCGCCGCCAACCCGACAAACACCAGCAACGTCCAGCCGGGCAGGGTAATCCCCATGAACACCCAGTCGATCTGCGCGCATTCACCGGAGCCGCGCAGTACCTTGCCCACCACCTCAAACAGCGGGAAAGTATCCAGCCAGTAATCCAGCCCGGGCCCGCACGAAGGCACCTCTTCCGGCGGCAGATGCTGCAGCCAGACATGCCGGCCGGACACGATCATGCCCACGATCGTTGCCAGCAGCGTCACGCCCGCATAAACGCGACGCCCGGCCTGCGCCGGCCCGTGCAGAAAGGCCAACAGCGCAATTGCCCCGGTCGCCATCATGGCCACACGCTGAAAGATGCAGAGCGGACATGGCTCAAGATGCTGGTCGTACTGCAGCCACAAGGCAAACAGCATGGCCACCACCGTGAACAGGAAAATACCGAGATTGGTCAGGCGTGGGGACGGGATAAACGGCATGGCAGGCTCCGGAATACTGACCCGAGACTAGGCGGGCCAGTGCATCATAAACAAGCAGGATTTGGTAACGCAGATACCTGACGGCATCACTCAATCCCGGAAATATGCCGCCAGATACTCCGGGAACGACAGGGTGTCCGCGGCTTCAATGGCGGCCTGCTCCTGATGCGAAGCGGCGGCCTCTGCCGCAAACCTTGCCGCACTGGCCGCATCCAGCGGACGGCTGCGGAAATGCTCACCATGCTGCCGGGCCGTGCGCTGGGCAAACTCAAAGAAGGAGCAGTCATGCTCCTTGAGCTCGCGCACAATGGTGGCGGAGTAGGTCAACGCCGCATCATTG
>CAYGBB010000160.1:0-5333 GCA_964347985.1 uncultured Moraxellaceae bacterium | reverse complement strand
CTGTTCAAGGATGAGGTGCGCAAGATCGGTCTTGAACTCGGCCTGCCCTACGACATGGTTTACCGTCATCCTTTCCCGGGACCGGGCCTGGGCGTGCGCATCCTCGGCGAAGTGAAAAAGGAATATGCCGATATCCTGCGCGAGGCGGATGCGATTTTCCTGGAAGAGCTGCACAAGGCCGACTGGTATCACCAGACTTCGCAGGCGTTTGCCGTGTTCCTGCCGGTCAAGTCGGTGGGTGTGGTGGGTGATGGCCGTCGCTACCAGTGGGTGATTTCCCTGCGCGCCGTGCAGACCATCGATTTCATGACCGCACACTGGGCGCACCTGCCGTATGAGTTGCTGGGCAAGGTGAGCAACCGCATCATCAACGAGATTGAGGGTGTGTCGCGCGTCGTCTACGACGTATCCGGCAAGCCGCCTGCAACCATTGAGTGGGAATGACAGGGCCTGATGACGGGGACTGCAGCGAAGGCTTGTCCTTCGTTGTGCGTTGCAGAGTTGAGCAGGGGCCGTTCTCGTTTGCTTTTATCCGGTGACACAGACTTGCCATGAGTACCCAGGAAAAACTGCAGAATGCAGAAGCTGCCGTGCTGGAGCTGACGTTATTTTTTGTGCGGCACTCCCTGCCTTTCTGGCCTGCAAAATTGTCGCCGGTCCTGCAGCAGTTGCGGGCCGGTAATGGTCCGGGCGCGTTGGAGGCATGGGGCAGTATTGCCCTGCTGGGCGAGTACGGGCTGATGCAGACAAAGCTCACCTACGACGCCGGTTACCGTGCCGAGGATATGATGGCAGAGCAGCAACACTTCGAGCGTCTGCTGCAGCAGACACTGGATACCATCAATAATCTCCGTTTTTATCTTCGCTCCGGCGTTAACAAGCCGCTGGTCGATATCCATCCCGATGTGCCGTTATGAATGCTGCTTTCTCCGGGCAGGACCAGATGTTCATGCGGCGGGCGCTGGAACTGGCGCACGCCGGTGAGGCTCTGGGCGAGGTGCCTGTGGGTGCGGTGCTGGTGCAGGATGGCGTGATCATTGGCGAAGGGTTCAATGCGCCGATTACCCGACATGATCCGACCGCCCATGCCGAGGTAGTAGCGCTGCGTGCCGCGGCCGAATTCGCTGGTAATTACCGTCTGGAAAATACCACGCTATATGTCACGCTGGAGCCCTGCACCATGTGTGTCGGTGCGCTGGTGCATGCGCGGGTGGCGCGGGTCGTGTTTGCGGCGGCTGAACCCAAGGCGGGTTCACTGGTCAGTGCGCGTCGGCAACTGGATAGTGGTTATTACAATCATGTGTTTGTGTTTGAAGGCGGACTGCTGGCTGATGAGGCCGGGACCATGCTTTCTGATTTTTTCAGGCGTCGCCGCGCAGCTCAGAAAGCTGTCAGTTCGGGAGAGGAATGAGCAATGAATGATCGTGTGCGTCTTGAGGTTCGTGATGACGTTGCCTATGTCACGATGACCCGCTCCGACAAATATAATGCCCTCGACTGGGACATGCTGTGCGCCCTGGTGGATGCGGCAGAAACCATCGGCAAGGATAAATCCATTCGTGCCGTGATCCTGCAGGGAGAGGGCAAAGCCTTCTGCAGCGGACTGGATTTTCCGTCATTCACAAAACAGCCGGCACGTATGGTGCGCGGTTTCCTCAAGTACGGTGTCAAAACCACCAATCTGTTTCAGGAAGTGGCCTGGTGCTGGCGACGCCTGCCGGTTCCGGTGATTGCCGTCATTCATGGCTACTGTTACGGCGGGGGTGTGCAGATTGCACTGGGTGCGGACTTTCGCTACACCACGGCAGATTGCGAGTTCTCCATTCTGGAGGCCAAGTGGGGTCTGGTGCCAGACATGACCGGCACGGTCACTCTGCGTGAATTGCTGCCCATGGATCAGGCCAAGCTGCTGACCATGACCGGGCGCATGTTCAGTGGTGCCGAGGCGCGAGAGCTGCATCTGGTGACGGGCGTCAGTACAGACCCGCTGGCGGAAGCCGAAAAACTGGTGGCGGAGATCAAGACCCGTTCACCCGATGCCGTTGCCGCGACCAAGCAGCTGTTTCACGAAACCTGGGTGGCCGGGGTGCGTCGCGCCTTCTCGAAGGAGTCGCGTATCCAGCTGGGACTCCTGATGGGCAAGAACCAGAAGATTGCGGTGCAGTCGAACTTCAGGAAGGAAACGCCGAATTTCCTGCCCCGCAAGTAACCGGGCCTCACGCTTTTTTCAGGTGCTGGGCCAGAAACCGGTCCAGTGCGTTCGCAAATGCCATTCGGTCCTGCTGACTGAAGGTTGGTGGGCCTCCCACCTGAACGCCGCTCGAGCGCAGTTCTTCCATCAGGTTGCGCATGGTCAGGCGCTGCCGGATATTGTCCTCTGTATAAAAGGTGCCGCGCGGGTTCAGTGCGAATGCACCTTTCTCCACTACTTTTGCTGCCAGCGGAATGTCGGCGGTGATGGCCAGGTCGCCAGGCTGGATCAGCTCCACAATCCGGTCATCCGCCACATCAAAGCCGGCGGGTACCTGTATGGATTTCAGCCAGTCCACGCGGGGGACGGGAATGAACTGGTTGGCCACCAGGGTGCAGACAACTCCTCGCCGTTCGGCCGCCCGGAACAGTATGTCCTTGATGACATTCGGGCAGGCATCCGCATCCACCCAAAGCTGCAGTTGGCGCATTTTCTGTGTATCGGCCTCAGTCATGCTGGACGCTGTTCCAGGTTAAAGGGGGGAATGGATTCAGACAATGAAATGATCAGGCAAAAAAATCCCCGGCGCCCCGGGGAATGAGAGAGAAAATATTGCGGGCTCAGCGCGTGATATCGCGTTCGTTCTGGTTCCAGGCCACACGGGTATCGCTGCTGAGACTGGTGGCCAGCTGCAGGGTGTCGTAATAGCGGCGTACCTGTTGCACATACACCAGCGCCTGGCCGACGGGGATGCGACGTCCCTGCTCGCGGGCCCTGGTTGCCATCTGGCGCAGTTCCCGGCTCACGGTCAGCCATTTGTCTGCATCTTCGCCACTGGCTTCGGCATTCTTGCGGGCGCGATCAATATGGGCAGGGCCCATGTTATAGGCAGCCAGTGCCATCCAGGTGCGATCCGGTTCACGAACCGAGGCCGGCAGGCGTTCCAGGATCTGGCGATAGTAGCCGGCCCCGCCTTCGATGCTCTGCCGTGGATTGGTGCGGTCTGCCACACCCATGTGCGCTGCCGTGCCCTGGGTCAGCATCATCATGCCCTTTACGCCGGTAGGGGAGATGGCATTGGGCTGCCAGCGGGATTCCTGATAGGCGATGGCCGCCAGCAGGCGCCAGTCCATGCCGTTGGCATCGGCATTTGCCTGGAACAGTGTCTGGTAGCGGGGCAGCTTTTGCGTGATGTCACGCTGAAAGCTTCTGACGGAGTAAGGATCAAAGGTGTCGCCCTGACTATAGAAGGCGACCAGACGATCCAGGGTGCCATCGGCCTGCTTGCGTGCCAGAAAGGCCTGGGCGGCCTTGAACAGGCTCTGGTCACGGGTCTTGACCAGCGCCCAGGCCAGCTCACTGTTGTCCTGCAGGTTGAGGGAGACCCCGAGATTGGGAAACAGCGCACGGCGGGCATCAAACTCACTGGAATTCAGGGCGACGTAATCAAGGTCACCGGTTTCGACCTGATCAAGCAGCAACAGCGGGTCGGTATCCTCAAACTCAATAACGGTCAGGTCCGAGCGCCAGCGGGTCAGGGCCTTCAGGCGGACCGACTCGGTGGAGCCGGCCAGTACGCCGATCCGGGCATTTTCCAGATCATCGAAGCGGGCAGGAATGGGGCGGTTCAGGCGCTGGATCAGCTGTTCGCTGACCGCCATATAAGGCTCGGCAACGCGCAGGCGCTTGAGGCGGGGGTCATCGGTGGCCAGACCCGTAATCGCGATGTCGGCATGGTTACGGCGAATGGCATTCAGCACGCTGCCGGTATCCGGGGTGTCCTCCAGAACCAGATCGACACCCAGTTCTTCGGCGAACAGCTGGGCCAGCTCGTACTGGAAGCCGCGAGCGCCATCGGCGGTGTTCTGAAAGGTGGTCGGGCCGCTAGTGCCGGCCAGAATCAGCGTGCCACGCTGCTGAACATGCTGAAGCGCCGTCGTTGCCGGCTTCAGATGAAAAATGGTGAAGAGAATGGCACTGAAAAAAACGCCACGCGCAATCACCTTGAGTGCGATGAGGGGGTGTGGCAGTTGCATTCGTAGCGCCTGGAAGCCGCTCGACATCCTGAGTACCTCGTTCGGTTTACCGTTAATGCCAGCTGCTTGCACACTCTGCACAGCAACCGTCGTCGCGTTTACCCTAGGGGGTGTTTCGGTAGCCAGTGGGCTCACCAAAGCGCGTTGCCGAACCTGCCAATAGCAGGGCCTCAACGCGAGGTCGGGCGAAATCTATCGACCGGTTCACATTATGTCTAGACCTTGACAGCAGAAACCGCCAGTGATTGTCCGACAATCGATAACGGTTCTGACCGGTTACTCGCCCTTCCGGGTGTCCTGAAACCCCCGATTCCAGTATGATTGCGGCCTGCTCCATGCCCCTTTTACCGTCTGTCGACTGACTTGCCGTTCAGCGGCCGATGAGAGAGGCCGATTCCCAATTTCCGCCGTTTTCCGAGAGACCGACATGCTCATCCTGCCTGGTTCCCTGGCGCTTTCCGTTTTCCGACAGAACCGACTCTTGCGCGACCTCAAGGCCCTGTTGCCCCGGGTCACCGCTGTCCATGCCCGGTTCATGCACCTGGTGGATGGTCAGCCGGATACTGAAAGCCTCCGCCGTCTGGAGGAGTTGCTGCATTATGGTGAGGGGTTTGCCGATCAGGATGCCGGGGAGCTATTCCTGGTGGTGCCGCGTCCCGGTACGATTTCTCCATGGTCGTCAAAGGCAACAGACATTGCGCATAACTGTGGAGTCGGCGGTATTCACCGCATCGAGCGAGCCACAGCCTTCTATATAGAAGGAGGCCCGTTCTCCCTGGAAGAGCGCAGCAAGCTTGCAACAAAGCTGCATGACCGCATGACGCAGTCGGTGCTGGCCGGACTGGATGAGGCGTCAGTGCTGTTTCGCACGGAAGAGCCTCGCCCGCTGTCTTTTGTCGATATTCTCGGCGGCGGCCGTGCTGCGCTGGAGACCGCCAACCGGGAGCAGGGTTTTGCCCTCTCCGATGACGAGATCGATTACCTCGTCGAGAATTTCCAGGCATTGAAGCGCAATCCCACTGATGTGGAGCTGATGATGTTCGCGCAGGCGAACTCCGAGCATTGCCGCCACAAGATTTTCAATGCCGACTGGGTGATCGACGGCG
>CAYGBB010000159.1:0-5343 GCA_964347985.1 uncultured Moraxellaceae bacterium | reverse complement strand
TGCCATGAAGTCACCTGCACGGGTGCGGGTGGCACGGTACTCCGGCAGATAGCGCCCAGCCTGACGCATCATCCAGACAGGGGTCACGTCCACCGGCTGACGCAGCAGGGCACGCAGGAAACGATCATTCTTGAGTTCAGTCATGGGAGAGTCCACCTCGGCGAGGGCGCCTATTGTACGGGGCCGATCGACAACTTTCCCCCTACCACGCTTATTTCATAATGGAATAAGCATAAATCCATTAGTTATTTTGATTCCATTGGAGGTTTTTGTACTGTTGCGCCCGCCACAGGAGCCGTCATGAAACCCCGCCGTATCGACCTCAGCCAGTACGAACAAGCCGCCGAACACGAAGAACTGGGGTTGCCCCCGCTCGAGGCCACCGTTACCCAGGTTGGCGCGCATCCCTTCCGGCATGACCTTATCCTGCTGGTATTTCTGCCGCTCCTCGCGCTGGTGCTGTATCTGCTGGGCCTCTGGCTGCTGCCCGCCGGCTGGCAACCTGTGCTCACCGAAGTCAGTCATGGCCTGGCAGACAAGGCGTTCTGGCTGGCAGCCGGTGTCGGCCTGTTTGCCCAGATCATTGATGGCGCCCTTGGTATGGCCTACGGCATCACCGCCACCACTTTCCTGCTGACGACCGGTGTGCCACCAGCTGCTGCCTCCGCCTCGGTCCACATTGCCGAAATCTTCACCACCGGTTTTTCCGGCATCTCGCACTGGCGCTTCGGCAACGTCAACAAGGCCCTGTTCAAGCGCCTGCTGATTCCCGGCATGGCCGGTGCCATTTCCGGCGCCTGGATCATCACCAGCGTGGATGGTGATCTCATCAAGCCCTGGATCTCGGCCTACCTCGTTGTCATGGGGCTGTACGTGCTGAGCAAAGCCTTTCGCCATATCAAGCCCAACAAAGAGCCGCCCAAGCATGTTGCCGCACTGGCACTGACCGGTGGATTCGTGGATGCGGTAGGTGGTGGTGGCTGGGGGCCTGTGGTGACCACTTCCCTGATCGGCACCGGTCAGGACCCCCGCACCACCATCGGCACCGTCAATGCCGCCGAGTTCTTCCTGGCGATTGCCGGAGGCCTGACCTTTGCCCTGCTGATCGGTTTTACCCACTGGCAGGTGATTGCCGGCCTGGTGGTCGGAGGACTGTTTGCCGCACCGTTTGCCGCCTGGCTCTGCTCTCACCTGCATGCCCGCACCCTGCTGATCATGGTGGGAACCATTGTGACCCTGATCAGCAGCTTCAACTTGTGGAAAGCGCTTGCCTGACGCCCAACAGGATTAATGCGCCAGAACCGTGAGCTCACCCTGATCGGCCTGATCCAGGCGACTGATATCGCCGCTCACGGCATAGTCCATAAACTTGAGCACTCTCGGCACCAGGGTCTCGCGATAGCGCGCAAACGCTTCGGTATGCCCGCCGCCCTGCAATGTCCACAACCAGGTGGGGGCCCCTGCCCGCTCAAACAGCCTGTCGCTGTGTGAGGCGGGAACCACCGCATCCTGATCCCCGTGAATGAGCAGCACCGGCACCGGCGCAATATTCTTGATGACCGGCTCCGGGCTGAGTCCGGCACTCACTATCAATGGACTGAAAGGCCAGAGCAGGTACCCCAGCACGGGTATCTGCAGTATTTTTTCTCGTCCGATCCGGCTGTAACTACTGAAGGCCGAGTCTGCAATCACCGCTTTCAGCCCCGGCAGTCTTTCCCGCCCGGCCAGTGCCAGCGCATTGGCGCCACCCAGGCTCTGCCCCAGCAGGATCATTTGTTGCGGGTTCACATCCGCCCTTGATCGCGCATAAAACCAGCTGGCCCTTGCATCAGCCAGCACTCCTTCACGCGACGGCTCTCCCGCCGACAAACCATACCCCCGATAATCCGTAATCAGCACGTTGTAGCCTGCCGCCGGCAACCAGTCGACATACGAGGCGTGTGCGGTCAGGTTCTGTGCATTGCCATGCAGATACACCACGGTTGCCTTTGCCTCGCCCTGCGCCTTCAGGAACCAGCCATGCAAGCGCACATCATCACTGCTGTCGATCCAGACATCCTCATGGGGAATCGGCATCACCAGACGAGGCTCATAATCGACACGATCCGGGAAATAGAACAAATGATTGGCACAGCCTGACAACGCCAGCCCCGCCATCATCACCACTAACAACGCACGCATGAAGCCTTCCTTGCCAATCGCTGATATTTTCTTCATGCCCATGTTTGTAGCGCAAACGTCGCTCAACAAAAAGCCCGCACCAGCGGGCTTTTTGTACGTATCCAATGCCAAGACAGAACTTAAAGCTCAGGAGGAGGCGACACGTCAGTGTCGGCAGCCCCCTGCGCGGGAGATGCCTCCAGCGGGGCAGGAGAAGGCGCCACCACTGCGGCCGAATCCGCTGCATCGAGCGCCTCTTGATACACACCAAAGCGACGCGGAAACGGTCTTACTTCCCCTGTCATTGTTTCCGTCCCAGCCACGCCCTCAGCCATTTCACGGGTCACATAATCGCCTGACGTCACCACAAACCAGGTCTGGCCATTCTGGGGGTACTCGAAATACACATAGCTGGCGCGGTTCTCAAGACCGGCCAGAAACCTCTTTACGGCAGCCTCTTCACGCCCAGCCATGTATTGCAGAGTCCAGCTTTCAGGGCCGCGTGACCGCACCCATTCACGGTCCCTGAACTCGGGGCCATGCAAGGATGCCACCACTTCCGGAGCTACCGGGCTGATCCCTCCGGCAAAGGGCACCAGCTCGTCAAGACGACCAAAACCGGATCTGAAAATTTGCCGGTCTTCCGGTGACTTGTCCGACAGTACCAGGGCAGTGGTGAGCGGCTGGCCTTCATGGCGCCAGGCCAGAATCACCAGAAAAACAATCAACAGGCCCAAACTACCCAGAGTTGCCAACAGCAACAGAGGCGAGCGCGTCATGATGCCAACCCGAGATGCTTGCCCGCCTTCAGTGTTGCCAGCAAGGCCTCGGCCGGAGCCGGACTGACCACCGCATTGCCCAGTTGCCGCAACAGCACCAGCCGTAACTTGCCGTCCTTCACTTTCTTGTCCACCGCCATATGCGTGATGAACTCGTCTGCCGTCATCACTGGCGGTTGTACCGGCAATCCAGCCAACTCCAGAATCCGGCGCACCCGGGCTACATCCGCAGAATCCAGCCAGCCCATCCTTACCGACAGATCGGCGGCCATCAGCATGCCCGTTGCCACCGCCTCTCCATGCAGCCAGACGCCGTAACCCATCCCGGTTTCAATGGCATGTCCAAACGTATGCCCCAGATTCAGCAGTGCACGAACATCGTTCTGCTCCAGCTCATCAGCTGCCACCACCGCCGCCTTGTTTTCGCAGGAACGGCGGATCGCTTCCGCCAGCACTGCCGGCTCGCGAGCCACCAGAGCAGGCATATTGGCCTCCAGCCACTCAAGAAAGGGAAGATCGCGGATCAGGCCATACTTGATGACCTCGGCAATACCGGCACGCAACTCGCGCTCCGGCAGGGTATTCAGTACCTCGGTATCAATGATCACGACATTCGGCTGTTTGAATGCGCCGATCATGTTCTTGCCCAGCGCGTGATTGACGCCGGTCTTGCCACCCACTGACGAATCCACCTGCGCCAGTAACGTCGTCGGAATCTGGATGAAGTCCACGCCACGCTGATACGCGGCCGCGGCAAACCCCGTCATGTCACCAACCACCCCGCCCCCCAGCGCAATCAGGGTGCAGTCGCGATTGAAGCGGCGCTCCAGCAAGGCCGTGAAAATGGCGTCGAGATGGGCCAGATCCTTGTACGCCTCACCATCCGGCAGAACACACTCGCCAACCACATGATCGCCGAGCAAACGACGCACCCGCTCAAGATAAAGCGGCGCCACGGTTGTGTTGCTGACGATCAGTACCTGGCGGCCACGGACATGCGGCAACAGCAGATCAGGCCGATCCAGCAGACCGGCACCAATGTGTATGGGGTAGGCTCGCGCACCGAGCGCAACATCTAGCGTATGCATGTAAAGCCGGAAAGAAGGTGAAAGAAGCCGCTATTCTAGCTCGGCATGCGCCTCAAGGGCATGAATGATTCGCATGGCAACATCACGAGCAGACCCACCCTCGGTCGGCATGATGATATGAGCGGTTTCCCGGTACAGGGGATCACGCACAGTCATGAGTTCAGTCAAACGCTGGCGCGGGTCTGGTGTTTGCAGCAGGGGCCGGTTGCGATCCCGTGCCGTACGCTCCAGCTGAGTGGCCACAGGGGTATACAAGTAGACCACCGTGCCCCGCTCATGCAAATGCTGGCGGTTGGCGGCACGCATTACCGCTCCGCCACCGGTCGCAAGGACAATCTGCTGACGCTGGGTAATGAGGTCGATGACGGACTCTTCGCGCAGGCGAAACCCTTCCTCCCCTTCCACATCAAAGATCCAGGGAATATTGGCGCCCGTACGCGCTTCGATCTCATGATCGGAGTCGACAAACTCAAGCCTGAGCAGCTCGGAAAGCTGGCGGCCGATGGTGGTTTTACCCGACCCCATCGGCCCGACCAGAAAGACATTGCCACGATACTTCTTCACAACGCGGCCAACACCCTGCCCATTACTTGTTAGTAGCCAGCGCTTCTGTTGCCAGACGCGGTGTCACGAAAATCAGCAGTTCCTGCTTGCTGTTACGTGACACATCCTTGCGGAACAAGCGGCCCAGATACGGAATGTCTCCAAGGAACGGCGTCTTGGTCACACCCTTGGAGGTTTCCGTCTTGAAAATACCGCCCAGAACCACCGTCTGCCCGTCATCCACCAGCACATTGGTGGTAATACGGTTGGTGTCAATGGTCAGGCCATTGTTGGTCGTGATCTTGCCAATGCTGTCGTTATTGACCAGTAGCTCCATGGAGATGCGGCCATCCGGCGTGATGCTGGGGGTCACTTCCAGACTTAACTCGGCATTGATAAAGCTGGTCGAGGTCGCGCCCGAGGAAGACTTTTCCTGATACGGGATCTGGGTACCCGAGGCAATACGCGCCTTCTTCTTGTCGGCGGTCAGTACCTTGGGCGTCGCCACAATCTCGCCATTGCCATCAGACTGCAGGGCGGAAAGTTCAAGATCCAGCAATACATTGTCGATATCCATGATACCCACCGCGAGGGATGACACACCCTGCCCGGCAACGCCCAGATCAATCGCCAGGTCGTCGGGCGTTGTGAGTGTGTACTTGATCGCCCCTGTCGTTGGGTCTGGTATGGCCTCAGAAATATCCCCAATAGTGGTGTGCGTAGCGCCGGTCATGACGCGAGTTTTGCCGCTGTTTCGCACCTCGTCCCGCGCA
>CAYGBB010000158.1:0-5365 GCA_964347985.1 uncultured Moraxellaceae bacterium | reverse complement strand
ACGACACCCGCCCACACGGTTTCGATGCTGGCTACAATCATGGCGCCAACCAGTACCACGGCCATGGGGCCGACTTCTGTATCAAAGATGGCCACCACGCGTTCGTTGCGGGCAAACAGGCGCGGCACATTTTCAGCGGTGCGTGTATTGACCGAAAACAGATCACCCGGCACAAACACCATTTCACGCAGGGTGCCGGTGAGTGGCATGTGTACACGGTGATAATCCTTCGGCGAAAGATAGACCGTCGCAAACTGGCCGCCCTCAAATGCTTTCGCGCGCTCCTTGTCGCCACCGAGCAGTTCGCACAGGCTGTAGTAGTGCCCTTTTGCCTGAAACACGATATCGCCCTGAATCGGACCCAGTTGGGAAATGGCGCCATCGGCCGGACAGACAATGCTGGCCGGGTCAGTGTCTATCGGGCGTGCCCCGGGCTTCAGGGCACGGGTAAAAAACGCATTGAAGTTTTCATAGGCCCGCGGGTTCTCTTCCACGGCTTCGCTCATGTCCACCTGGTAGCGACGTGCAAAGTAATCAATGAATGTGTTCTTGATGAACGGCGAGCGTGATTCCGCCAGCCAGCCGACCAGACGGGAAAGCGCATGCTGCGGCACAAAGTACTGGGGAAGGGTGAGCAGTTTGTCGCGGGTTTCAGGCGTCATTATGGCGTCTCGATAAGTAGGATGTCCTCTCGTCAGGAGAGGTGGTCCGGGCGTGGCCAGCGAGTTTGGTCAGCAGGTATGCCGCATCCGGAAAGTTCAGGTTTCAATCGGGGTGTCAGGGCGATTGCCCCACTCGCTCCACGAACCGGCATAACCTTTCAGTTTTTCAAAACCGAGCAGCTTGCCGATCAGGTAGGTAAACCCGGAACGATGATGTGTCTGGCAGTGGGTAATGATGGTTTTGTCAGCGGTGATGCCAATGGCGGCAAGCTCGTCACGTATCTCATTCAGGGGGCGTACGCGCAGCGCATTGGCGCGATCCATGGCACGAGTCCATTCGTAATTGCGGGCACCGGGAATGTGGCCGCCGCGCTGGGCCAGCACACGGGTGCCGGCATACTCCTCGGGCGAGCGGGCATCCCAGATGACATGGTCGGCATCATTGAAGTGGGCCAGTACATAGTTCGCATCTGCCACCGGGCCGGCCTGCAGTGCAATGAAGGCGAGTGACGGCGTGGCGGCATTCGGCATGTTTTCCACGGGCAGGCCTGCCGCCAGCCAGGCATGGATGCCGCCGTTCAGATAGGAGTAGTGTTGATGGCCGATAGCATCCAGAGTCCAGATAAAACGACCCGCCCAACCGCCGCCCTCGTCATCGTAGACCACGACATGTTTGTCCGGTGTCAGCCCCATGGCCGAGAACGCCTCAATCAGTCGCTCAACGGAGGGGAGCCTGCCCGGTGCCGGCAGCTCGCCGGAGACCAGCTGTTTGCCATTTACCAGGATGGCACCGGGCACATGGGCCTGCTGGTACACCGACTCCTTGCCCAGATCGACAATAAGCAGGTTTGCCTCGTGCAGGTGAGCACTCAGCATTTCGGGTTCTAGCAGCAGGGGCAGGGACATGAGTGAAGCCTCGCGGAAATCTTGCAGGGATTGTAAAGCAGTCAGCGGTCATCAGAAACCGGCACGGACGGGATGGCGATTCCCCGTGAGCTTGATTACGCTGTCCTATTACGGAGGACGTTCATGCATACCCTGTTTCCCGAGATTCAGCCCTACGCCACGCATCGTCTGCCGGTTGAGGCGCCGCATGTGTTGTATGTGGAGGAGTGCGGCAACCCTGATGGCCTGCCAGTCCTGTTCCTGCACGGTGGGCCCGGGGCAGGGTTCCAACCCTGGAATCGCCGTTTTTTTGATCCCGAGCGTTACCGCATTGTGCTGTTTGACCAGCGCGGTTCAGGGCAGTCGACTCCGCATGCCCATCTGGACGGAAACAACACGCAGACGCTGGTTGACGACATTGAGGCGTTGCGCCGCTTTCTGGGCATTGAGCGCTGGATCGTGTTTGGCGGCTCCTGGGGCTCTACGCTCGCCCTGGCCTATGCCGAAGCGCACCCCGAGCACGTCATTGGCCTGATTCTTCGAGGCATTTTCCTGTGCCGAGATCAGGACATCCACTGGTTCTATCAGGATGGTGCCAGCCATGTGTACCCGGATTACTGGGAAGACTATGTCCGTGTCATTCCCGAAGCCGAGCGCCATGATTTTGTGACGGCCTTTTACAAACGACTGACCGGCACGGATGAAGTGGGGCGCATGGCTGCTGCCAAGGCCTGGTCAGTCTGGGAGGGCCTGTGCGCAACGCTCAAGCCGAATGCCAGTGTGGTGGATCACTTTTCGGATCCTCGTGTTGCCATGGCACTGGCGCGTATCGAGTGTCATTACTTCATCAATAAATCATTCATGCGCCCCAACCAGCTGATCGAGGATGCCCACAGGCTCGCGGACATTCCGGGCGTGATCATTCATGGCCGCTATGACATGGTCTGCCCGCTGGATAACGCCTTTGCCCTGCACAAGGCCTGGCCGCAGGCGGAGCTGCAGATCGTGCGGGAGGCGGGGCATGCGGCGGCGGAACCGGGGATTATTGATGCGCTGGTGCGGGCAACGAACGAGTTCGCCCGTCGTTTTGGCCGGCACTAAGGGCTGGCCTGAAAGCGGGCCTCAGGCGTTTTCAGCCTTGCGTCGCTTCTCCATGAGCCGACCACAGAACAGGCCCGCCTCAAACAGCAGCCACATGGGTACCGCCAGCATTGCCATGGAAATGGCATCTGGCGGAGTCAGGAACATGGCCACAAAAAAGCAGCCAACGATCACATAGCGGCGCTTGTCGATCAGGCTCTCGCTGCTCACGATGCCAGACCAGATCAGCATGAATACGGCCACCGGGATTTCAAAGGTAAAGCCGAACACCAGAAACAGCTTCAGCACAAAATCCAGATAGAGATTGATGTCTGTCATCATCGCTACCCCTTCCGGCCCTACTTTCGTAAAGAAGCCCAGAACGGCCGGTAGCGTAATAAAGTAGGCAAAGGCGACACCTACATAAAACAGCAGCACACTGGAGACCAGCAGCGGGATGGCAATCTTCTTTTCATGGGTGTACAGCGCCGGCGCAATAAACCCCCAGATCTGGTGCAGCAGATAGGGAACCATGATGAACAGGCACACAAAAAAGGTGAGCTTGAACGGTGCCATGAAGGGTGCCGTTACGTCCGTTGCAATCATGGTGCTGCCGGCCGGCAACAGTTCGCGCAAGGGCAATGACACCGCCGCGTAAAGGTCGTTGCGAAAGTACACCAGGGCAAAGAACAGCACGGCCATGACGGTGATGATACGCATCAGCCGTGTCCGCAATTCGATCAGGTGTGCGACCAGTGGCATGCTCTGCTGCGAGGATTCATCACTCATGAGGGGGTGCTGTCAGACGAAGGTTTGGCAATCGAGGTCTCGCTCACTGCGGGTTTGGGTGCCATGCGGCGACTGGAGGCTTTTTGTGACTCCAGCCATTCGCGGTAGGCGGCCTCACCGTCAATGACAGGGGCTGCCTCTCCGGCAGAAGGGACGGGGGAGGTGGTGTCCGGCGGGCTCAGTGACGCAGCAGCATCCGGAACGGGAGGATTGACGGGGGTGCCAACGGTAGCGGCAGGCGCAAGGGTCGACTGCATTTCCGCTTGCATGAGTTGCATGTCGGCGTTGAGGGCCTGCAGGGGCTGGCGGATATCCATGTCGGCCCCCGCTTCCTTCACTGCATCAATTTCCTTCTGTAACCGATCCCGCATTTCCTGGGCCGACACCTCACGCTCAATCTCGGCCTGCATGTTACTCACGGTCCGCTTGATCTTGCCGATCCAGGCACCTGCCACGCGCGCGGCATGAGGCAGTTTCTCCGGGCCAAGCACCACCAGGGCCACGATGGCCATGAGGATCAGTTCACTGAAGCCGACATCAAACATCAATCAGGTCCATGCGGGTGTCAGACGTTGTCTTTCTTGTCGGCAGTGTTGTTGGTCACATTCGGGTTCTGTTGGGATAGCTGCGCCGGAGGTGTGGTGTCAGCGGGCTTGTCTTCTTCGCTCTTCATGCCTTCCTTGAAGCCCTTGAAGAAGCCGCCGAGATCCTTGCCGGCATTCTTGAGTTTGCTGGTGCCGAACACCAGAACGACGATTACCAGCAGCAGCAGGATATGAGGAAGGGAAATTCCGGAAAGCATGGCGTTACTCCGCAGAAGTGGAAGGGGTTGAGGGCTGGCGGGATGCCTTCTCCGCATGGCCGGAGACATTGAAGCGGCGAGCCAGTTCATCAAGGACGCGCTCAGGTGGCACATTGAAATGGGAAAGCATGACCAACGTATGAAACCAGAGATCGGCGGTTTCATAGACCAGATCGTCAGTCTGGCCAGTGATGGCGGCATCCTTGGCGGCAATCAGGGTCTCGGTGCACTCTTCGCCCACCTTTTCCAGGATCTTGTTCAGGCCCTTGTGATAAAGGCTGGCCACATAGGACGAATCCGGCGTTGCCAGCTTGCGCTCTTCAAGAACCAGGGCCAGTGCGGCCAGTACATCATTACTGCTCATGGCGTTGGCTTGTCATCATCAGGGTGGTAGATCGCTTCCGGGTCTTTGAGCACGGCGTCGACCGTGACCCACTGACCATTCTCAAGGCGGCGGTAAAAGCAGGACTCCCGCCCGGTATGACAGGCAATGCCTCCCAGCTGTTCGACCTGAAGGCTGATGACATCCCCATCGCAGTCCAGCCGCAGTTCGTGCAGCTTCTGGACATGGCCGGACTCCTCGCCCTTGCGCCATAGCTTCTGGCGGCTGCGGGACCAGTAGATCCCGCGACCCTCACGGACCGTCAGCTCCAGGGCTTCCCGGTTCATCCAGGCCACCATCAGTACCCGTCCGGTACGGTAGTCCTGGGCGATCGCCGGTACCAGACCCTGCTCGTCCCAGCGTATGTCATCCAGCCAGTTCATGTCTGTTGCTTCGCTTCACTGTTATACGCGGAGGATACCCGATCTGTGGGGTTGCGCCCACTTGTCCAGAGGGCTGAGAGGGCGGTAGGGCGGACTAACACTTTTCCGGAAAGTGGACTATACATTATGACAACTATGGCCTGATTGGCGGGAAAGGTGATGAGGAAGGGGCAAAAACGGCTTGGGCGCAAGGAGTCTGGTGCTGCGGTTATTGAGTATGCCTTTCTGGTCTCCCTGATAGCGATAGTGGTCGTGGTAGTGGTTGCGGCCATTGGAAATAATGTCGAAAGCAAATTTGATTTGCTCCGCAGTGAAATCGTCAGAGTGCAAGAGCAAGGCGGCGGAGGCTCTTGATCCGGATCCGGTGGAAACCATATTCATT
>CAYGBB010000157.1:0-5432 GCA_964347985.1 uncultured Moraxellaceae bacterium | reverse complement strand
ACCTCTCCACCAGGGCAGGACGACGAGCGCAAAAGCCTCACCGCTTTCCTGTTTGATGCCAGTCAGCCCGGCTGGCGCATCGAACGCCGCATTCCCATCATGGGGCCGGAAGAACACGGTGGTCATTGCGAGATCGTGTTCGAAGGCCTGGAAATTCCCGATGAATGCCGTTTGCTGAATGTCGGTGACGGTCTCAAGGTCACGCAGATCCGTCTGGGTACGGCGCGCCTCACGCATTGCATGCGCTGGTTGGGGTTGAGCAAGCGCTGTCTGGAAGAGGCCGGTGGCTATGTGTCACAGCGTATGAGTTTTGGCGAGACACTGGCGCAGCACGAAGGCGTGCAGTGGATGCTGGGTGATGCCGCCAAGGATATTCACATCGGTCGTCTGCTCACCATGAATGCGGCGTGGAAACTGGATCAGGGCGATTTTGCCCGTACCGACATTTCCATCGCCAAAATCCATGTGGCGGATGCCCTGCACAAGGCCGCGGACACCGCCATCCAGTTGCTGGGCGCGCGCGGCTATTCGAAGGACACGATGGTCGAGTGGATCTATCGCTATGCACGCCAGGCACGCCTGGTGGATGGCGCCAGCGAGATTCACAAGATGGTGCTGTCACGCGCCTATCTGGATGATGGTCAGGACTTCTTCCGCTGGGGCATCTGAGTGCGGCAGGGATAACGGTTATGCAGATTGAACAACAGCAGGCGATTGAAAAGTTCCTCGCAGAAAGTACGGGAGCGGATGCCGCCGTTATTGATGAAGCTCGCCTGCTGTCCGGCGGCGCCATCCAGGAAAACTGGTTGTTGCGCGTGACACTGCAGGGCGGCGCACGGGCCGGGGTGCTGGAGTGTGTGCTGCGCAGTGATGCGCCCTCTGGTGTGGCCGTGTCGCATTCGCGGGCCGAGGAATTCGCCCTGCTGCAAGCTGCATTTGCGGCAGGGGTGACCGTGCCGGAGCCGCTGTGGCTGGGGAACAAGTCGGTATTCGGTCGTGATTTTTTTGTCATGCGCAAGGCGGCCGGCACTGCCGCCGGTTTCCGCCTGGTCCGGGACATGACGCTGGGCGGCGATCGCGAGCAGCTGGTCGAACGTATCGGGGCGGAAATGGCGAAGCTGCATGCCATTCGTCCGCCCCGTCCTGATCTCGCCTTCCTGAAATTGCCGGAGCGATCACCGGCGTTGCAGGGCGTGCATGAGTTTCGCTTGTTTCTGGATGGCCATCACACGGCGTTTCCGGCGCTGGAGTGGGGCATCCGCTGGCTGGAAAAAAATGCGCCGGTGACGGAGCAGCTGGTGCTGGCGCATCGCGACTGGCGTACCGGCAATTACATGGTGGATGAGCAGGGCCTGACCGCCGTGCTCGACTGGGAGTTTGCGGCCTGGTCCGATCCGCTGGAAGATCTTGGCTGGTTCTGCGCGCGCTGCTGGCGTTTCGGGCAGCTTGAAAAGGAGGCAGGTGGCATTGGTTCGCGCGCCGCACTGTATCGCGGTTATGAAGCGGTGACCGGAACGGCACTGGATCGTGCTGCGGTATTTTACTGGGAGGTCTATGCGCATGTGCGCTGGGCCATCATTGCCTTGCAGCAGGGGGAGCGTCATGTCTCCGGGCAGGAGCCCGAGCTGGAGCTGGCGCTGACCGCGCACATTGTGCCCGAGCTGGAGCTGGAGATTCTCAACATGACGGGGTGCCAGCATGCGTGAGCAACCGGATGGTGCGGCATTGCTGGCGATTGCGCGCGAGGTTCTGCGCAAGGAACTGTTGCCGCTGTTGCCAAAAGAGCGCGCCTATGAAGTGTTGATGATTGCCAATGCCATGAGCATTGCCGAGCGCCAGTTGCAGCATGGTGATGCTGCCGAAAGTGCAGAGCATGCGGCGTTGCAATTGTTGCTGAAACAGGAGGGTACTCCTGCCGGGTTGATGCGGGTGCTGGCGGGCAGGGTGCGTGCCGGCGACATGGATGCCAATGCCGAGGTGCAGGCATTGTTATGGCGCAGTGTGGTGCAACGGGTTCGCGAGAGTGCGCCCAAGGCGCTGGCGGCTTATGGCATCAAATAGTGTGTTCGCGCAGAAATAAAAAATGCCGGCATCAGCCGGCATTTTTTATGTGGCGATAATCAGAACTTGTAGCCAATGCCCACCATCACGGCCAACGGATCAATTTCCAGTTCGCCAAGCTTGGTGCCATTCAGGCTGACATCCGTATTGATGTCAATTTTCCAGACGGCCGCATTCAGCACCAGATTGCTGCCGAGATCGATGTCAACGCCAGCCTCCAGTGCAAGTCCGATGGAATCATCCAGTTCAAGATCGGCACCGGCAATGTCGTCTTCAAAGAACATGGTGTAGTTGATGCCCGCACCCACATACGGGTGAATGTTGCCGGCAATCGCCGGATACCATTGCAGCGTCACGGTGGGTGGCAGATGCCGGGTTGAACCAAGATCGGCGCCACCCGCGGTGATGTCGTGCTTGAACGGCGTTGCGGCGAGCAGTTGCACACCAAGGGTCGGACCGAAGAAGTAAGTGCCGGTCAGGCCGAGCTGGGTGTCGTCTTCCACATCAAGTTGCAGGGCGCCGCCAGCAACCTTGTCGGTTACATCAGGATTTACATTGGCAATGCCGGCACGCAACACCACATCACCGGCTTCATAGGCCATGGCCTGGCCAGCGGTGGCAGCAAGGATGCCGGCAATCAGGGCAGCTGATTTGATACGCATGGGTAATTCCCCTTCATTGAAAAAATGCATGAGCCGGAGAGCGTCCGGTGTGGCCGTAACCACGTCATGCAGTCATCGTAGGGATAACCACAGGATCAGTATTGATATAAATCAATAGACGGCACCGCCCCGCACGCTGGCAGGACGATGCTTGATCTGGCGCAGTTTTTTGTCAGATAACGGATGGCGTTTTGCCGGGGTTAGCCCGGCATCCGGTCCAGTACCCGATAGGCGAGTGCCTCATGAAGATGCGCTGACAATATGTTGGCCTCGCCTTCCAGGTCGGCAATCGTGCGGGAAACCCGCAACACACGGTGGTAGGCGCGGGCTGACAGGCGCAAGCGTTTCATGGCCAGTTCCAGGGTGTCGGCATCGTCCCGTGACAGTGCGGCATGCTCACCGACCATGGAGGGGCTGAGGGCCTGGTTAAGGTGGCCCTGCCGGGACTGCTGGCGCGCGCGGGCGGCCAGTACCCGGGGTTTCACGGTCGCCGTGCTTTCCCCGGCACTGCCGCGGTGCAGCACCTCCGCTGGCAGTGCCGGCACCTCGACATGCAGGTCGATACGGTCCAGCAACGGGCCGGAGAGCCGGCTGCGGTAACGCGCCACCTGGTCGCCAGTGCAGCGGCAGCGGGCCGTGCCGTCGCCCAGATAGCCACAGGGGCAGGGGTTCATGGCGGCGATGAGCTGGAAGCGGGCCGGGAACCGTACCTGGTTGGCGGCACGGGAAATGACCACATGCCCGGATTCCAGCGGTTCACGCAGTACCTCCAGCACCTTGCGGTCGAACTCGGGCAGCTCATCCAGAAACAGGACCCCGTGGTGGGCCAGGGTGATTTCACCGGGGCGGGGATTGGAGCCGCCACCGACCAGTGCCACCCCGGAGGCAGTGTGGTGCGGTGCCCGGAACGGGGGCTGGCGATCCGGGTCGTCGCGGTGTCCCAGCAAGGAGCGGATGGCGGCAACTTCCAGGGATTCCTGTTCGCCCAAGGCTGGCAACAGGCCCGGCAGGCGCGAGGCGAGCAGGGTCTTGCCGGTGCCGGGCGGCCCCAGCATGAGGAGGGAGTGCCCGCCGGCAGCGGCAATTTCCAGTGCTCGCCGGGCCTGGTGCTGCCCTTTCACATCGGCCATGTCCGGACAGGCCCCTGGTGCACTGGCGCGGGGCGGAGCCGCCACTTCCAGCGGCAGGCGCTGCTGGCCGTTGAGGTGGGCATAGACCGCCAGCAGGTGATCGCCGGCATACACTTCGGCGCCCTGGGGACGGGCCGCTTCGGCGGCATTGCCGGCGGGCACGAACAGGGCGTGGCCGGCATCGCGGGCGGCGAGGCTGGCCGGCAGGACCCCGGTGATGGCGTGCAGCTCTCCGGACAGGGCGAGCTCGCCCATGAACTCGGCCCGGTCCAGTACGCCCGGTGGCAGCTGGCCATTGGCGGCGAGAATGCCGAGTGCAATGGGCAGGTCGAAGCGTCCCCCGAACTTGGGAAGATCGGCGGGTGCCAGATTGATGGTGATGCGTCGTTGCGGGAATTCGAAGCCGGAATTGATGAGGGCAGAACGAACGCGATCCTTGCTTTCACGAACAGCGGCTTCGGGCAGGCCGACGATGGCAAGGCCGGGCAGGCCCGGACTCAGATGCACTTCAACGGTGACGGGTGGGGCATCAAGCCCCAATTGGGCGCGGGTGCGCACACGGGCAAGCGACATGCGGTGTTCTCCCTGAACATGATGCCCTGCGATCCGTGCAGGGCCCTGATGATGGTGTGAGGGGTCAGTCCTGACCGGGTTCGCGGCTTTCCAGTGCAGCCACGCGATGTTCCAGTGCCTTCAGTTCGCTTTCCACCGCTTCGACGCGGCTACGCGTGCGTGACAGCAGGGCGGCCTGCACATCGAATTCTTCCCGGGTAACCAGCTCCATGCGCGCCAGCGCCTCGCGCAGGACAACCTTGATGTTTTCCTCGATATCCCCGCGCAGCTGGCGCACCCCCGGTGGCAGCACCTGGGAAAGCTGCTCGCTGAGGCGGTTGACGATTTGTTCCAGGGCCATGAGGGCGTGCTCCGAAGGGTTTGGACGCCGGATTCTAGCACTTTGCTCCGGCTAAGCGACGCCCCGTGATGCAGATGCCCTGTTGCGGTGCATTGGCATGGTGCACGCCGTTTGTCTGCACCGTTCAAGGGAGTCATGCCGGGGAAAAGCCGATGCAGGGTGCGCTGATGCTGTGCATTTGTGCGGATTCCTGATGTTGGCACGGCTTCTGCTACAGACCCTGCAAGCGCCGGAAAAACGTGATGCATCTTCCGGACAGTTTTCGGTTAATCAATGCGGTCAATGAGGAGCTTTGCAAATGAAAATGTCGAAAATTACTGCTGCTGTTCTCGCTGCTGGTCTGCTGTCCGGTGCTGTATCTGCCAATGCGGCCGATTCCGCGTTCACTACCGCAGGCAGTGTGGCCATGACCAGCGATTATCTTTATCGCGGTATTTCCCAGACGTCTGGCGCACCTGCATTGCAGGGCTCGCTGTCGGTGAGTCATGAGTCCGGCCTGTACGCCACGGTGTGGGGCTCCAGCATTGCGTTTGCCAGCGGTCTTGAGCTTGATCCTTCGATCGGCTTTGCCGGCAAGGCCGGTGATGTTGGTTATGACGTTGGTGTTCTCTACTACGGCTACCCGCACTCCACTGCCGCAGAAGCGGGTGGTGGCCAGTATGACTT
>CAYGBB010000156.1:0-5446 GCA_964347985.1 uncultured Moraxellaceae bacterium | reverse complement strand
GGTGTCCGTGAGCTGGTTACCGTTGTGCCTGCTGGTGTGCGCGGCGGCCAGCTGGCTGGCCAGCCTGCAAGTGCCCGATATCGCCACGCCGACCCATGCCCACCGCCAGGAAGATTTCTTCAGCATCCTCAAGCGGCCGACTGTCATGGCCTTTCTGGCGGCCCATTTCCTGCTGCAGCTCTCGCATGCGCCGTACTACAGTTTTTACAGCATCTATCTGGAGGGGCATGGCTATTCCCGCACCGCGATTGGCTGGTTGTGGGCACTGGCGGTGTTTGCCGAAGTGATTGCCTTCACGCAGATGCATCGCTGGCTGCCCCGCTTTGGCGAGCAGAGGATCATGATTGCCAGCCTGTTGTTGTCGGCATTGCGCTGGTCAGTCATTGGTCTGGGTATCGAGTCGCCCCTCGTGGTCTGGTCGGCACAGTTGTTACACGCGGCCAGTTTTGCCACCTTTCATGCAGCTGCCATCAGCGTCATCTATCGCCAGTTTGGTGCCGGTCACCAGGGGCAGGGCCAGGCGGTCTACAGCATGCTCTGGGGCCTTGGTGTGGCACTTGGCTCCTGGTGGACCGGCATGGTCTGGGATATTCATCCGCTCTGGTCGTGGCTGGCGGCAGCCATGGCTTGTCTCATGGCTGCCCTGTTGTTGCAGCGACGGCCTGTCCCCATCCCTGCCGCCTGATTCCTTTTGTCCTGACTCCCGCCTTCTTCCTGACTCTTTACATACCCCCAGGGGTACTTGACCTTGCCTGCGTTTCGTATACCCTATGGGGTATGTGATGTGGAGGTTGCCATGCTTAGTCCCAATGCCCAGCAGAAAACAGAAATGCTCAAGCGTCTGGCCCGTGTCGAGGGGCAGGTTCGTGGTGTACAGAAGCTGATTGATCAGGATGAAGACTGCGAAAAGATCATTCAGCAGATGACTGCCGCTCGCAAGGCGCTCGACAAGGCTTTCCATGAAATGCTGGCCTGCGTGATTGAGGCCAATGTCTGTACCGATCAAGGTGAAGAGTTTGCAGAGCGCATGGCACAGGTGCGCTCACTAATGTCCAGGTACGCCTGAACCAACTGGAGAGAACACTGATGAGCAGCTACAAGGTGATTTCGGCGGATGATTTTGATCGGCGCTACAAGGCCGGGCAGGTGCACCTGATTGATGTGCGCAATCCCCCGGAGTTTGCGGGTGGTCATGTGGAAGGTGCATTGCTGTGTCCGCTGGGAGAGTTGAACCCTGAAAAGATACTGACGGATTTGCAGGCAAAGGGCTTTGGTGCCGATGACACTCTCTATGTGCTGTGCCAGGCCGGTATGCGTGCCCGTCAGGCAGCAGATTTTCTCTGCAAGGCGACCGATGCTGAAATCGTGGTGGTTGAGGGCGGTACGCAGGCCTGCCAGTCGATTGGCATGCCAATCCGTCGCGCCTGAGGGAGTTGATACGTGGCACTGATCATTGGTGCACTTATTGGACTTGTGCTCGGGCTGACCGGGGCAGGCGGCTCCGTCATGGCGGTGCCGCTGCTGATGGGCGTGCTGGGGCTGGGCTTGTCGATGAGTGCAGGGCTGTCACTTGGTGCAGTGGCCAGTGCTGCCGCTTTCGGTGTGCTGATGCGCTTGCGCCAGAATCAGATTGTCTGGCCACTGGTTGCAGTCACAGGTGTCGGTGGCATGTTGTTGGCGCCTGTGGGGCAGTGGCTGGCCAATCGCCTGCCTGAGGCTGCGTTGGTCGTGGCATTTGCTTTACTGGTAGCAGTGATCGGCTTGCGCATGTGGCAACAGGCTGATCGTGATCCGGAATCAACCCGTGTGCTGCGTGCGGGGACTGAACATGAAGCCAGGCAGGCAGGTGTTTCCTGCGAGTTGTCGCCCAGTGGCCGATTCGAGTGGCGCTGGCCCTGCATGCAGCGATTGTTACTGGCCGGGGCGCTTACCGGATTGTTGTCGGGGCTGTTTGGGGTTGGTGGCGGTTTCGTGATTGTGCCCATGCTGATTCTGGTCAGCGGTCTCTCCATGCGGCAGGCCGTGGCCACATCACTTGCCGTGATTGTGCTGATCTCAAGTGCTGGCTTTGCCAGTTTCCTGTGGCAGCAATCCTTGCCTGCATTGTTCTGGCCACTGGCAGGTGGAGCGTTGCTGGGGATGCTGGCAGGCAGTGTGCTTGGACGGTTTCTGGCAGGTCCGAAACTGCAAAAGGGTTTTGTTCTGCTAATGCTGTTGCTGGTGGGATGGACCGTGGCACAACAGTTTCAACCATGGTGATAACACCCGTTTTGAATACTGCTGGAATAAAGGGGAATACGGATATGTTGTTTCGGCAACTCTTTGACGCAGCCTCATCAACCTATACGTACCTGTTGGCGGATCAGCAGACGGGTGATGCGATTCTGATCGATCCCGTACGCGAGCAAATGCAGAGTTATCTGCGTCTGCTCGACGAGCTGGAGCTGCAGCTCGTCAGTGCCGTGGATACGCATGTGCATGCCGATCACATTACCGCACTGGGTCAACTGCGGGAGTCAACCGGTTGTGTCACGTACATGGGGCAGCAGGCACAGGCAGACTGTGTGAGTGCCCGTGTTAATGATGGCGACATCCTGCGATTTGGCTCGCATGAACTGATTGCCATCTATACACCCGGTCACACCGATGACTCCTACAGCTTTTATCTGGAAGCTGATGGCAAGCGGCATGTTTTTACCGGTGACACCTTGCTGATTCGTGGCACTGGCCGTACCGACTTCCAGAATGGCAATGCACATCAGCAGTACCACAGTCTTTTTGAGCGCTTGTTGAAATTGCCGGGTGACACACTGGTGTACCCGGCCCATGACTACAAGGGCTGGACCGTCAGTACCATTGCAGAAGAGCGCCTGCACAACCCACGTTTGCAGGTGTCTGGTGAGGCTGAATACGCGCAGCTCATGCACGCACTGAAGTTGCCCAACCCGAGTCTGATGGATGTGGCTGTTCCGGCCAACCGGGCTTGCGGAGTGTCAACGGCATCGTCTTCAGATGCCGGATTATCAATTTTTTCAAACGATAGAGGTGAATGATCATGACCATCAATGCCGGGCTTCGTCTTGTTGCAGGTTTTTTTACTATCCTGAGTGTGGCGTTGGGCTGGTATGTCAGCCCGTATTTCTTCCTCTTTACTGCATTTGTCGGCCTTAACCTGATGCAGTCGGCTTTTACCGGCTGGTGCCCGATGATGTGGTTCCTTGGCAAACTCGGATTCAAGCGTGAAGTTGTCGCGGCCGATCAGTCAGGTAGCACGTGCTGCAAGTGAGCCTGTAAAGGCTCTCATTTCGCCGGATAGTGTTTTACATGATGGATTGTGCAAGGAGACTGACGTGAAGAGGCTTCAATTAACCGCCGCAGTATCGGTAACGGTATCAGTGTTGCTGCTGGGATCAATGTCCCCGCTCACTCTGGCAACAGACAGCAGAACTACTGCGGCGCCTTCTGAAAAGCCTTCTGTTTCGACGTTGACCAGTGCGGTAGTGGCCTGGCGTCAGGTTGAGGCCACCTGGGCTGGCGAGGCTGTCATTGAGGCAGAGCGTCAGTCCACCGTGGCAGCACAAACGGCAGGACGCGTCATTTCCATCAATTTTCGCCCTGGTGATACCGTGAAGCAGGGGCAGGTGATCATGCGAATTGATCCCAGTGTTGCCCAGCAACAGGTAGCAGGTGTGCAGGCCCAGGTGACGGAAGCGCGGGTCGGGCTTGAAAATGCCACGCGGGAGTACGAGCGTTTCAAGGAACTCTTCACCAAGAACTATGTCAGCAAGTCGCAAATGGATGCCGCAGAGGCCAACTACAAGGCAGCTCAGGCTCGTCTTAATACATTAAAAGCCAGTAGTGGTCAGGCAACGACCACGCGTGGATTTGCTGATGTGACCGCGCCATATGCCGGTGTAATGTCGGCACTTCATGTCGAGCTGGGCGAAATGGCAGCTCCGGGTACGCCACTGGCCACCGGATTTGATCCGGCGTGGCTGCGTGCATCGGCACAGGTGCCACAAGCATGGATTGATGCAGTGCGTCGGGGTAACCGCGCACTTGTCGAAGTTCCCGGCACCACACAGTGGATTCCCGCCGCCAAAATGGTTGTGATTCCTTCTGCTGATCCCCGGACACATACCACGGAAGTTCGCGTCTACTTGCCCGAGCAGGCAAATGGTTTGTTGCCCGGCCAGTTCGTGCGTGTGCACTTCGTCACAGGCAGTGCGCGTCGTCTCGTTGTGCCAGCTTCCGCTGTATTGCGTCGCAGCGAAGTGACAGGTGTTTATGTCCTGCCTGAAAAGGGCAAGCCGCAGTTGCGGCAGGTGCGGGTGGGTGAGCGGCAGGGCGATGGCTCCTATGAAGTGCTCGCCGGCTTGCGCGAAGGTGAAAAAGTGGCACTTGATCCGGTGCGTGCCGGCCTGACACGCTAAGGAGATCGACATGGGTATTTCCGGCCGCATTGCCGAGTACTTCCTGCGTTCACAACTGACGCCATTACTGGGGCTGGTTGCATTGCTGCTGGGGTTGTTTGCTGTCGGCGTGACCCCGCGAGAAGAGGAACCCCAGATCAATGTCACCATGGCCAACGTCATGGTGACATTCCCGGGTGCTTCCAGCGCTGATGTGGAGACCAAAGTTGCCGGCCCCATGGAGCAGAAGCTTTCCCAGATAGCCGGTATTGAGCATGTTTACTCCGTCTCACGGCCAGGAATGGCAGTCTTCACCGTCCAGTTCAAGGTGGGTGTTGAACGTGAAACAGCACTTGTCCGCCTGCATGACACCGTGCAAACAAATAACGATCTTTTTGCCCCGGAGTTGGGAGTAGGGCAGCCGCTGGTCAAGCCGAAAGGCATTGATGATGTCCCGGTGGTCAGTCTGACCTTGTGGACCAGAGATGAAACGCGTGGTGCTTACGACCTTGAACAGATTGCCCGTTCCACAGAGGCCGAACTCAAGCGGGTACCTGGAACCCGTGAAGTCACCACCATTGGAGGTCCTGGGCGAGTACTGCGTGTCGATCTTGATGTCGATCGTTTGCGGGGTGCCGGTCTTGGCCCGCTGGCCATCCAGAGTGCCTTGCAGGGGGCTAATGCGCGCCTTTCCGCCGGTCGCATTGTCCGGGAGAATCGCGAGATTACTGTTGAAACCGGTGATTTTTTCCGGTCACGGGCCGAGCTGGAAAGCCTGATTGTGGGTGTCCGTGAGGGACGCCCCATCTATCTTGCGGAAGTGGCCCGTGTCATGGATGGCCCCGAGCAGCCGGTCCGCTATGTCTGGCACGGCATTGGTGCCGATGGCCATGACGGACTTGCGGCAGGAACCGAGTTTCCGGCGGTGACGCTGACCGTGACCAAGAAGCCGGGCGAAAATGCGGTGGATGTGGCCGAACAATTGACGTCGCGGGTGGAGTCACTGCGTGGCACCGTGATTCCTGATGATGTTC
>CAYGBB010000155.1:607-5452 GCA_964347985.1 uncultured Moraxellaceae bacterium | reverse complement strand
GACTCGAGCGTTGCCTCAACAATGGCCTTGTCCTGTTGCCACCGGGCCAGCAGTGACTCCAGCTGGTCAAGCGATTGCATGACGGACTCATAACGGGAGGTCAGGGCCGGGGTGGGTGTGTGCAACTGTGCCGCAAGCTCCCACCGGAGCCGCTGTGTTTTGCGCACAGCCGCCAGCGCGGGCTGATCAAAACTTTCCTGACCCTGATATTCCTTGAGTGTGTCCTCCAGTGTATCAAAGGCGCCCTGCAGTTCCTGCTGTGCCTGGATTTCGTTCGCTGCGCGTTGAGCTTGTGCCTGAACATCGGCAACCTGCTGACACGCCAATGCGTACGCTGTTGCAAAACGCTCAGCCAGTGCAAGGCTGGCTTCACCCAGTGCAGCCCATTGTTGTCGCAGACTCTCGGTCTTGGCGGCATATAACGGGTTCAGTGCAGCCCGGGCCTGTGCTTCCATGGCATCGCACAACGCCATGGCACGAGCCTCTCGTTCGAGTGCAATCCTTGCACTCTCGTGAATTGCATCAAGACGCGCCTTCACCAGCTTGTATACGGTCTTGTCCTTGTGCCGGGATGCTGTTGCCAGCTCTTCAAGCATGATGGGGCTATGAATGCGTTCAGCCGCTGCGTGTCGAAGACGGGCCATGGGCGAGTGGAGGGCAATATCATGCAAATACATCTCGTCATGCAGTGCGGCAATGGCGGCCAGACGAATCTCGACTGGTTCAGCCTCACGAATCAGGGCGGTCAGGGTTTGCGGTGAATTGATGCGCTCCAGTCGCTGCAGGCGATCCTGCAGTGATGGGCTATGCGGTGACTTTCCCGCCATCAGTTCATGCAGACGCTCAGTCGCGGCCTCACGAACCATTGCTTCAAGATCCCGTTTCTGGATTTGCATGAGAATGTCAAAATCATGCAGTTTTTTGACGGCTTCACGGCGAACCGCGGGTTCACTGTCTTCTTTTGCCAGACGGGTCAATATCTCGACGTCGTTATCCAGCTCAGGCGAGAGCGTCTGGATAGCCTCGATACGTTTCTGCGATTTGATGCTTTGCCACTTGGGCGTGGTACGAAACAGCTTGCTCAGCATGGCAGTCACTTTTTCTCGGAAAGCAGGGTGGTGAGCAGGGCATCTTTTTCTTCCCAGAGCGAGCCTGTCCAGCTCTGGAATTCAGCCCGGAAGGCAGAATCATTTTCGTAGTCGGCACTGAAGGCTGCCGAAGGAATCTCGCGCTGCTTCACCCGAACCGTTATCTTGCGGACTCGTCCCGAGCAGAAATCCATGAAGGTTGGGGCGCCTTGAGGATAGGCAATCGTCACGTCCAGCAATGAGTGCATCTGTTTGCCAAGCACCGAGAGCGCAAATGCCATGCCTCCGGCTTTTGGCTTCAGCAGATGCTGGTAGGGAGATTGCTGACGATCATGTTTTGTAGGGGTAAAGCGGGTACCTTCCAGAAAATTCATGACAGATACGGGAGTGTGCCGGAATTTCTCGCAGGCACGCCGAGTGGTTTCAACATCCTTGCCTTTCAGCTCGGGACGTTTCGCCAGTTCTTCCTTTGAGTACCGCTTCATGAACGGGAAATCCAGCGCATACCAGGCTTGACCCAGAAATGGTACCCAGATCAGTTCCTGCTTGAGGAAATACTTCAGAAAGGCGATGCGCTCATTGAAAACGAAAAAAAGAACCAGAATGTCGACCCAGCTTTGGTGGTTGGCAATGACAAAATACCAGCCTTTCTTTTCCAGCCCGGCAGGAACCTCTATGTCCCAGTCAATGCGGGGAAGGACACGCATTAACACCTTGTTATTGATCGTACACCAGGTACTGGCGAAGAAAATCAGCATGTGGGCAATGCCCGTGCGCAGGCCATGGGTTGGCATGACAAAGCGAAGCGGCATGGTAACAATGATCAACAGGGCAAAAAATACCGTGTTGATACTGATCAGCGTCAGGAAGACAGTGGCTATCAGTGCAGCAGGAAGAAAGGCAGGCATGGATTCCTCAAGTGCCCCGTGACCATGGCAACGGGGCGTCAACATGCAAAAAAATCAGTCAGGGCAAGTACTTGCCGAAATTGCAGGGAATGGTAGCTCTTGCCTTGGAAGCAGTGCAACGGAAACAGCAGCCCGGATCAGGAGATGCCTGAGCGAAAGGGTCAATCTTTTTGAGGGCTTGGGTCATTGGCCAATACCATTCCCGGGTTATGCTCTCGACCCTGCAGTCATTATCAGGAGTATTTCAATGTCCGGTCCGCTGTCCACCCTCAAGGTGCTCGATTTTTCTGGTCTGCTGCCGGGACCTTTCGGCACGATGTTGCTGGCCGACATGGGGGCTGACGTCCTGCGAGTCGAGTCTCCGAGCCGCCCTGACATGGTCCGTCTCCTTCCGCCGCACGATGCGGGTGTCTCCGCCTCGCATGCTTTCCTCAACCGCAGCAAGCGCGGGATTGCGGTGGACCTCAAGAAGCCGGAAGGGGTGGAGCTGATCAAGAAGCTTGTGGCTGATTACGATATTGTCGTCGAGCAGTTCCGTCCGGGCGTGATGGACCGTCTGGGCGTCGGCTATGAGGCGCTCAAGGCCATCAACCCGAAACTGGTTTACTGCGCCATCACCGGCTATGGCCAGACCGGCCCATACAAGGATCGCGCCGGCCACGACATGAACTACCTCGCCATTGCCGGGGTGCTGGGCTACAACGGCCGCAAAGCTACCGGGCCTGCACCAGTGTCGGTGCAGATTGCCGATGTTGCCGGTGGCTCCTGCCATGCAGTGATGGGCATTCTTGCTGCCGTGATTCATCGCATGCAGACCGGGGAAGGCCAGTTTGTCGATATCTCCATGACCGATGCCGCGTTCACTTTGCATGCCCTGACTGCGCCACCCGCTCTGGTGGCCAACATCCAGCCGGAGCGCGAGGGTACCCAGCTTAACGGCGGATCGTTCTATGACTGCTACGAAACCATGGATGGCCGTCACTTCTCGGTTGGGGGGCTGGAGCCGCAGTTCTTCATGCAGTTCTGCAATGCCATCGGCCGCCCGGAACTGGCCCCTCAGGGAATGGCATTTGGCAATCCGGAAGTGGTTGCTTCACTGAAGGCGGAGATAGCCAGTGAAATGAAAAAGAAGACCTATGCGGAATGGGAGCAGGTCTTTATTGCCATCGACTCCTGCACCGAGCCGGTCCTGAGTTTTGCCGAGGCCTGTGAGCACCCGCACATCAAGGCGCGCGGCCTGATTGTCGAGGTACCACGCCCCGATGGCAGCAGACAGAGGCAGCTGGGCTCCGCCATCAAGTTCTCGAAGACTCCGGCAACATTCCGTTTCATCGGCACAGAACTCGGCTCTCATACGACCGAGGTGCTCACCGAGCACGGCTTTAGTACCGACGAGATTGAGAACCTTCGCCAGCAGGGGGTCATCGTTTAAGTCGGGAAGGGATGTCGGGGGCACCCCGTGTTCACAAGTGGAGTTGCCGGAAATCCGGTACCTCGGTGGAACGCTCCCACATTTCAATGAAGTGACGATGGGCGCGCTGGGCATGGGGAATGGATTTTGCCGACAGGGTGCCCTTGAGCACATCCGGACCTTCACGGCGTAACATGCCAATTTCATCCGCAACCATCCAGGACTCTCTTGTCCTGGCATCGTCATCCTGCAGTTGGCGAATTTTCAGATTACTGCTGAGGCGACGGGCAAGCGTGACCACATGATGCCCCCAGCGGATGGCAATGGCGGGATCTCCCACCAGAATACGGGCATCGGTAAAACGGCTGCGCCGGACAAATGCCGAGAGGGCTTCGGCAAATTCGGGTTCGTTGTAACGCTCCGGCTCAAAGTCTGGTGTCAGGATGAACAGCTTGCGCTTGGCCTGCTGTATCAGCCGCAACTGGGCACGAGAAAATGCCTCGACCCCGTCCAGATGCAGCAGGGTCTCGGATTCACCGAGGGCGAAATTGTCCAGCGCCAACGTCAGTTCAGGATCAGGGGGTGTCGTCATCCATCAGCTCCAGAAACCAGTGCCCTTGTGTCACTTGCTCATGCAACCAGTGTAACGCCTCGCCATCATCCTGCCACGGCGCCATTTCCCCAGCGGTCAGCGCGCGCTGATCAGCGAGCTTTTGCACCAGTGGTGCAAGATGTTCCGGAAAGTCGACCGCGTGGCCATTCACAAACAGCTGATCCGGTTGCCCGTTGCGCTCGGTGTACAGGCAGCGGGAGGCAGGGTCGCGGCGCAACAGGGCGCCACCGGCCAGCGCCTCACTGATTTCCGCTGGCGTCAGTTCCTGGCCTTCAGGTTCGTAATCGTCGTATTTAGGCTCTGAAAGGAAAGGGGCCAGTGCTTTGCGCAGGGCGTCACGATCCTCAAGCAAGCCCAGCAACTGCATGCGCAACCGTTCCAGATCGGCGTCTGTCAGCGCACCGGGATGCAGGGCAGGCTCTCGCTGTGGGTCGGTCACAAGACCACGACTGCCCCAGGCCTCCAGAACGCCGTCAGCAACACGATCCAGCAGATGAGCCAGGGCAGGTGCGCGGAAACCAATGGAATAGGTCATGCACTCATTCTGTGCAACGCCGTTATGCGCCATCCCTGGCGGCACGTAGAGCAGATCGCCCGGATTCACGATCTCGTCAAAGCAGACATCCAGTTGCTGAACGATTCGCAGTCGTGTGCCTTCGATACGGGGAGTATTTTCGTCACAGAACTGCCCCAGCTGCCAGCGTCGCTGGCCAATGCCTTGCAGCAGGAAAACATCATACTGGTCGTAATGCGGGCCAACCGACCCGCCTTCCGTAGCAAATGACACCATGATGTCGTCGATGCGCCAGTTGGGCACAAACGAGA
>CAYGBB010000155.1:0-597 GCA_964347985.1 uncultured Moraxellaceae bacterium | reverse complement strand
GTGGTCAACCGCCTGCACGAGCAGCGTCCAGTGGCTTTTCGGCAGTTTCTTGAAGTACTTCTCGGTAAATGGCCCCAGCTGCAACTCCCACGGTGTTTTGCCTTTTTCCAGCACAACACGGGCCTCTGCACTTTCTTCCTGCGCCAGCTCCATCAGGTCCTCTGGCGACAACCGATAGGCCAGTTCAGGGAAAGCATTGCGCACCAACAAAGGCTTCTTCTGCCAGTAATCACGGAGAAATTCGGTGGCGGTGAGACCGCCAAGATGGGGCAGGGGAGTATCTGGGGTCATCTTGTTTTACCTGAAAATTCACCAAGAAAAACGGCGGTTGTTCGCCGCCGTTTTATCTGTCGTTTTAGTGAGACAGCTTAAATCTTTTTTGCCTGTTCAGCGGCATTGCCGATATAGCTGCCTGGTGTCATGGCACGGAGGCCGGCTTTGGCCTCTTCAGGAATATCCAGGGTTTCCACAAAGGCCTGAATGGTTTCCTTGTCGATGGCCTTGCCACGCGTGAGGGCCTTCAGCTTTTCATAGGGCTTTTCAATACCGTAGCGACGCATTACGGTTTGCACCGGCTCCGCCAGCACTTCCCAGGCA
>CAYGBB010000154.1:0-5464 GCA_964347985.1 uncultured Moraxellaceae bacterium | reverse complement strand
GAGCGCTACGTTCGGGACGTAGAGGCCGGAGGTTCGAATCCTCTCACCCCGACCAGTATCTGAATCGCTTTTGAATCCCTTCTGCACTGTTTCTCCTGACACCTGCATTCATGTTTTTGCCACCAGTCACCCTCTGGCGAGCACCCTCACGCGTTACCTACGCTGACGTTAATGCCATCGAACTTGTAATGAGGCATGGGCCATACTCGGGCACCCGCATGCAAGGAAATCGTGAATGGAAGACCTGCTTATCCGCATCGCGGCCAGTACTGATGCCGATGCCGCGCTGCTGACAACCCTGATCGACGAAATCCGTCCCCATGATGCCGACAACCTGGAGCAGGCCGGCAACAATCTGCTGGCACTCTGCCACTTGCTGGAGCAGAACGTCACGTTACGGGCAGGCCTGCGTGACTATGTATTGCGAATTATTGCCACCCGCAAGCAATCTCACCTTTATGCCGACACCGGCATTTTCTCCGGAACCGGCTTCATGGCGGAGGCCAATCAACGACTCGCCTGGAAAGTTCTGCCGCCCGCCACCAATGACGGCTCACTGAAAGATGTGTTCGGACAGATGTTCTTTCAGCGTGACGACTGGGAATGGGTATCCGGACTGGAAGACTCGACATGGGCGCAGCTGCTGTCAGCACTGCATTTTGAGGAGCTGGCTGATACCGGAATACTGCAAAAGCCTGTACGTGAGATTCTTGAAGCAATCACCACTCTTTCCTACCGCCTGACCGGTCTCGGCCTCGAAAACGAACTGACCCGGATCTCCCCGGCAATTGAACAATATGGCTCACCCTTTCTGGGCCTGAATGACGAAATCAGTGACTACGTAAAGGAATATCATGAGTCCCTGAACGGTCAGCGAGACGAACGCAGCGATGCAAAACAGGCACTGGTTCTGCTGGCGCAATGCCGGGACATTCTGCAAAAGGCCAGAAAACAGGCACCAAAAACAGGGGTCAGTATCAGCCTGACGCAACTGCTGGTCCGCATCAGCCAGATGATCAGCCGGCTAGAAATGCTGTTTCGGCTATTGGAGTGTGAAGGAAAGGAACGTCATCTGGTCATTGTGCAACTGCTCAAGGATCTGGTGGCCGCAGACAACCGCAAATACAGTCTGCGTGACCTGTTTTCCACGTACACAGAATTGCTCGCACTGCAGATTACGGAAAATGCCGGGCAAACCGGTGAGCACTATGTCGCCACCACACGCCGTGGTTACTTCAGCATGCTGCGCTCCGGCATGGGAGCCGGCCTTGTCGTCGGCTTCATGGCAACACTGAAAGTACTGGCCAGCAAACTTGCACTGGCACCACTGGCAGCGGCCTTTGTTTACAGCATGAACTACTCACTGGGCTTCATGCTGGTACATGTCCTGCACTTCACCATTGCCACCAAGCAGCCGGCGATGACTGCTTCTCGCATTGCCACCACCATCAGCGAAGCACAAAAGGGAAAAGTGCAGAACCTTGATGATCTGGCCGAGCTCTGCGTGAATGTTTTCCGCACACAGTTCATCGCCATTATTGGCAATGTTGCGCTTTCCATTCCTACCGCCTATGCCATCGCCTGGCTGTGGCGACTGACAACCGGAGAGCACCTTGCCAGTGCGGCAAAATCAGCCCAGCTGATTCACGAACTGAGTCCGGTGGCAAGCCTGGCCCTGTTTCACGCCGCCATCGCTGGTGTGTGCCTGTTTCTGTCCGGACTGATTTCCGGCTATTACGACAACAAATGCCTGTACAACCGGATTCCGGAACGCCTGCAACAGCGAAAATTATTGCAGCGTCTGCTGGGGCAGGAGCGCCTTAATCGCTTCAGTGCTTATGTCGGCAACAATCTGGGGGCACTGGCCGGTAATTTCTATTTCGGCCTGATGCTGGGCAGTATGGGCACCATCGGCTTCATCCTCGGACTTCCTCTGGATATCCGGCACATTACCTTTTCGTCAGCCTACTTTTCCTTTGCCCTCGCGGGATCAGAACATCAGCTGCCGCTGCAAACAATTGTGGTCAGTCTGGCAGGAGTGGCGGCCATCGGCATGATCAACCTGGTTGTGAGCTTTTCACTGGCCCTGATGGTGGCGCTGAAGTCGCGACGTGTGCAGTATCGCCAGTGGTGGCCACTCACCGTGATGATCGTGACGCGATTTTTACACCATCCCGGGCGATTTTTCTGGCCCCCAAAAGATGCCCCCCTACCGGCCGAAAACATCCCCAACCAGAGCTGATCAGCGACGCGATGCCTGCTCTCGCTTGCGCTTGCGATACTCGACCGGTGTTTCGCTGGTCCAGCGCTTGAAGGCCCGATAGAACGTACTGGGCTCGGAAAATCCGGTGAGATAGACAATCTGCTCGATTGGCTCATCCGTTTTCGCCAGCAGCCGACGCGACAGGCGCGAACGATAGTCGGCCAGTATCTGGTTGAAGCTGGTGTTGGCCTCGGCCAGCTGACTGCGCAAGCGCCGGGGCGGCAACCCCAGCCGTCCGGCAACCGCTTCCAGACTGGTATCGCCGCTTTCCAGCATCTCGCCAATCGCGCGCCGTACCTCGGTGACCAGGTCATGCCGCTCCAGCTCGGCCAGCTGCTCGTTGGCCAGCTGTTCGTGCAGGCGCAGCAGACGCGGCTCGGCCTGCCAGACACGATGCTCCAGCACTTCCCGATTGAAGTAGAGACGGTATTCCGCGCACCCCAGCGTGGCCGGGCAGCCGTAAATGCGTTCGTATTCTTCTTTCGGCGCACCTTCCGAGTGCTCGAAATGCACGCCTTGCGGAATAAACTGGTTGTCCGTAACAAAACGGAAAAACTGGATGAGTCCGGCTGCCAGGCATTCGGAGAAATGCCGATGGGCCTTGGGGCCCGCCATGCCGACGAGGTAGCAATGCTGGTCATTCACCACCAGTTGCCCGGACACGACATCACTCAGCAGGCGATGAAAAGCCATCGCGCGCTTGAGTCCATCACCAAAGGTAGGACTGGACGTAAAAAGATATTCAAGCACCTGACCGCGATACAGGGGAAGATGCGCACCCAGATGCAAGCCGATATGCGGGTCTCTGGAAACGTCTTCGGCAGCTTGCCAAAACATGGCCTGGGCCGCATTGGGCGTACGTGCGGAGGGATCATCCAGTCGCTGCAACGCAACACCTGCCTTCGCCAGTACAGCCTCGGCGGGAAGACCGGCATTCAGCATCGCCTGATAAATCAGACGCAACATGATGTGTGCGTCGGTACGTTCAGCCATCCCTTTCTATCCTTCAATGCCGTGCAGCCGATCTGGCGCCACAATACCGTAATGACAGCAGACTGTCACAAGTCGAGCAGTGGCACCACATCGTAAGCCGGCTCTTCATACGGGTGCGACAGTTTCAGTGCCGCCAGCGCCGCATGCAACTGACCGTCGTCGCAGACCAGCTCGACCTTGTACTCATCAAGCACTTCCACCACACCCTGCTGCCCGATAAAGGGATTGCTACCAGCCAGCGGCCGGAACTGGCCCTGCCCTTTCACTTGCCAGGCACAGCAGTCGTAAGCGCCAATCCGGCCAGCGCCGGCCGCAAACAACGCGGCCTTTACCTGCTCCAGATGTGTCTCGGGAACATAGAACGTAATCCTGACCATTCACAGCTCCCGCTCATTGACCACGATCAACCGACAAATACACGGGCATTACGGAACAGTCGCATCCAGGAGCCATCTTCCTTCCACGTTTCCGGATACCAGCTATGCTGCACGGCGCGGAAAACGCGCTCAGGGTGCGGCATCATGATGGTCGCGCGACCATCACGACTGGTAACCCCGGTAATACCATCATGAGAGCCATTAGGATTTTGCGGATAGATCTCTGTCGGCCGCCCCTGATGATCAACATACCCCACCGCAACCAGACCATTGCCGGCCAGCGCTGCAACGCGATCGGCACTGTCACTGACACGCCCTTCACCATGCGCTACGGCAATCGGCATGCGCGAACCCGCCATACCCATCAGCAGTATCGAGGGTGAGTCTTTCACTTCCACCATTGCGGTACGGGCTTCGAACTGCTCGCTGGTATTACGTACAAACCGCGGCCACGCCTCGGCACCAGGAATAAGGTCCTTGAGCTGTGACAGCATCTGGCATCCGTTACAGACACCGAGCGTGAAGGTATCGGGGCGCACAAAGAAAGCGGCGAACTCGTCGCGGGCACGAGAGTTATAGAGGGCTGACCGCGCCCAGCCGCCACCCGCACCGAGCACGTCGCCATAGGAGAACCCGCCACAGGTGACGAGTCCCTTGAAATCCTTGAGGCTGACACGGCCGCTAATGATGTCGCTCATGTGCACATCAACGGAATTGAAGCCGGCACGATCAAAGGCTGCCGCCATTTCGATCTGGCCATTCACGCCCTGCTCACGCAGGACGGCGATTTTCGGGCGCACTCCCGTGCTGATAAAAGGCGCAGCGATATTTTCATTCACATCATAAGTGAGTGCGACCTGCAGACCGGCATCCTCCGGCTCCAGCAGACGATCGAACTCCTGCTGCGCACAATCGGCATTGTCACGCAGGGCCTGGATGCGGTAACTGGTTTCACTCCAGATACGCTGCAACCCGGCGCGCGGAGAGACAAATACCGGGGCGCCGTTGTGCCGAACCTCAATCGTATCACCGGCATTCAGCTTGCCGACTTTCTGGACGGGCACGCCGGCGGCGGCAAATGTTTCCAGGACAATGGCGGCATCGGTCAGCGCCACCTGCACGACTGCACCCAGTTCTTCATTAAACAGTGCCGGCAGCAGTTCGCCATTGATATCAAGCGTAACACCGGTGCGGCCGGCAAAGGCCATCTCTGTTACTGCAGCAAACAAGCCGCCATCACTGCGATCGTGATAGGCCAGCAACCGGCCATTGGCATTCAGGGTCTGCACCGTCGCAAAAAATGCCTTGAGCGCAAGGGCATCATCCACATCCGGTGCCACGTTGCCGATCTGGTTGTAGACCTGTGCCAGTGCCGAACCACCGAGCCGGTTCTTGCCGGCGCCGAGATCCACCAGCAACAGAACCGTGTCACCCTTGTCGGTTCGCAGCTGTGGCGTCAGGGTCTTGCGTACATCCGACACTGGTGCAAACGCCGTGATGACCAGCGAGAGTGGTGCCGTCACGGCTTTCTTTTCTGCGCCGTCATCCCACACCGTGCGCATGGACAATGAGTCCTTGCCGACCGGAATGGCAATGCCCAGCTGCGGACAGATGTCCATGCCCACGGCCCGCACGGCATCAAAAAGGTTTTCGTCTTCCTTGCCATGGCCGGCGGCGGCCATCCAGTTGGCGGACAACTTGATATCTGAAATCTTCTCTATGCGCGAAGCGGCAATATTGGTGAGTGCTTCCCCCACGGCCATGCGTGCACTGGCAGCAGCATCAATCAGCGCCAATGGCGTGCGCTCGCCCATGGCCATGGATTCACCAG